>DATIKU010000001.1 GCA_035477215.1 Spirochaetota bacterium
GAGTGGGTGCGGCAGGTCTCTTCAGTCATCAGCATTCCGCTGACAATGGGCGGCGGCATCAATTCACTCGAGGACATCGAACTGGTGCTCGATGCGGGAGCGGACAAGGTGTCGATGAACAGCGCGGCGGTAAAGGACCCGAATCTGGTAAGCACGGCGGCCAAACGGTTCGCCTCAGAACGCATCACCGTCGCGATCGACGCCAGGCGGAACCCGGCCATGCCCTCGGGTTTCGAACTGGTGGTCTCCGGCGGCACCAGACCGGTCGGAAAAGACGCGATCGAATGGGCGCGCCAATGCCGCACTCTCGGTGCGGGCACCCTCCTCCCCACCAGCATGGACGGCGACGGCACGCTCAAGGGATACGACCTCGAATTCACGAAAGCGGTGGCCGATGCGTCCGGCCTGCCAACGGTCGCTTCGGGCGGTGCGGGCACGCTCGAGCATTTTTACGAAGGAGTCGTAAAGGGCGGCGCGAGCACGCTTCTCGCCGCCTCGGTGTTCCATTTCCGCACCTTCAGCATACGGCAGGTGAAAGAGTATCTTGTAGAAAAAGGTTTGAAGGTCAGCCTGTAATCCCCTGCAATGCTTCCAGGCGACGATCATGATCGTCGCCTGGAACACATCATGTTAAAAATAAAAATCTATTGACATCCCCCCGGCTTATATGAACATGTTTCACATAATGAACATTGTTCATGCAAGGTTTGCCGCATGAATGTCCCGAGTACGGGAGCAATCGCTTTTCAACGCTCGGTGCAAAACCATAATTCACGGTATCACGACAAATCAACAAAATGGATGTGCTTTCAATGAAAGCGATACGAGTGAGTGCAACAGGGCCATCGAACGTGCTGGAATACGTCGATGTCCCCACGCCCGAGCCCGGCCCCGAACAGGTGCTTGTCCGCACGGAATCGATCTCGGTGAACTATGCCGATGTGCGCATGCGGCAGGGCCTCTATCCCGAAATGCCGCCTTTGCCCTTCACTCCCGGCATCGAGGCGAGCGGCACCGTGGAGGCCGTCGGAAGCCAGATAACGAACCTTGAGCCCGGGCGGAAGGTCATCGTGATGGGAGGCGAGTGCTACGCCGAGTACGTCAAGGCCGGGCCGTTCTCCGTAGTGCCCGTGCCCGAGGGAGTGGACATGGACGCGGCCGCCGTGTTCCCGACCACTTATCTCACTTCGCACCTGATGCTGCACCACTTCGGCCGCGTTGAATCGGGACAGACGGCGCTGCTCTATCCGGCCGCCGGCGGCATCGGTACCGCGATGGGACAGCTTGCGAAACTTGCCGGCATCGAGGTGATCGGTCTTACCGACAGCCCCGAAAAGGCCGCGTACGCGAAGAGCCAGGGCATCGCCCACATCATCGACTATAAAAAAGAAAACGTACCGGCGCGGGTGATGGAGCTTACCGGCGGTAAGGGCGTTTGTCTCATCATGGACCATGTGGCCGGGCCGAAGTTCAGCGACAACTTCGACATGCTCGCGCCGCTTGGACAGGTGATCTGGTTAGGCAGCATCGGCGGCGACCTGCCCGCCGACATGGCCGCGCGCTTCAACCGCCATTTCATGAAGGGGATATCGATGAGGAGCTTCCACCTTGGCGGCACGGCCAAAGCGGACCCCATGGCCGTCTTCAACGCACTGGTGACGCTTCTCGGCCACCTGAGGGAGGGTAAAATACGGCCGGTAATCCATCGATCCTTTCCCCTTGCCGAAGCATCGAAGGCGCACGACCTTCTGGAAAGCGGCACGGTGACCGGCAAACTCGTTCTCAGGCCCTGACGGGTGTGGATATAATTTCGGGTAATTGTCTTTCATTGCGAGCCCCTGCCGTATCGGGGCGTGGAAATCCCTTTTAACACCGAGCTTTTTAGATTTTCTTCCTGCCTCTTGAGATCGCCGCGTCGCTCTGCTCCCGGCGCCGACAGTTTTCACCCCGGGTTTTATTTTCACCGCCCTGACGGGCCGATACGGCGCGCGAATGCGGATTGACAAATACCCTGGCCGTGTTATCATCCGGCCCGCCGTAAAAAAACGAGATCCTTTTCCGCTTCGCGCCTGTCCAATGAAAAGAAGCGTATCGACAAACGAACGGGACGATGAGACGCTGGTGCGCGAAACGCTGGCGGGCGACCGCCGCGCCTTCGACCTGCTGGTGCTGCGCCACGGCGACATGCTCTTCAATCTGTGTTTCCGCATGCTTGGCGAGTATGACGAGGCTTCCGACTGCGCGCAGGATGCCTTCTTCCGCGCCTACCGCGGGCTGGCGGGCTTCAGGGGCGAGGCGGCCTTTTCGACCTGGCTGTACCGTATAGCGGTGAACACCTGCAAAAACAGGCTCGCCTCCGCCGGGTACAGAAGGTCAAGAAAGATGGTGCGCCTGGAAGGCACCGGCGCCGATGACGCGCTGTTGCACTCGAACGGGAGGGTGTCATTCGCCAACCCGGCGGCGCGCTACGAGCGGGACGAGCGCGAGGCGCTCATTCAACATGCGCTCGACGCCCTGCCTCCGGATGAAAAGACCGTCGCCGTGCTCTGCGATATCGAGGGTAAAAGCTACGAGGAGATCGTCGCGACCACCGGCATGCCGCTGGGCACCGTCAAGTCAAGGGTCGCGCGTGCGCGTCGCAGGCTTCGATCGAAACTGGAGGGAATCGTATAGCATGAAGTGCCGCAGCCTACAGAGCCGCCTTTCCGAATATGTCGACGGAAGGCTTTCCGGGGAACTCGCGCGCGGGATCGATGAACACTGTGCATCATGCGCCGTGTGCGCGAAAGAGCTCGCCTTTCTCAGGGCCTACCGTAAACGCATGTCCACCCTGCGCACCGTCCCCGCTCCCACCGATCTGCCCCGCGCTGTCAACGAGCGTATCGACGCGCCCGAGCCGCGCCGCGGCATTGGTCAGAAGCTCTTTTCCCCGGCGCGCGTCAAGCTGCCGCTTGAGGCCGCCGGACTCCTCGCCGCAGCGGCGCTCGTTTTCGTGATACTCGTTCCCGACGAGTCACGGAAGACCGACATTGTAATGGATGCTCCGGAACACGTCGCCGTTATGGAAAAAACCGTACTTGAAACTCGCGATACCGGCGACACGCTCACTTCGTCCGGGCAGCGGCGCTTGAAAAAAACCGCATCGACCGATAAAAAGGTCCATCAGGCTCCGGTGTATGTTATCGCGCTCACCCTCCGCGGCGTCTCACCGTCCGCGCTCGACATGAACGAGGCACGGCACGGGCGCGCCACAGCGCGTGAGGAAATGGAAGCGTACGACGCCTCCATGAGCCGGGCGAAGGTCGCCGCCGCCCGGCAGATTCCGCCAGCGGAACAGAAAAAAGAGACGGCGGACCGCCTTACCGACGCCGAATCGCCCGCGGACGTTCGAAGCGCCATTCGGCGGTCGGGCGGGAGAATCCTCGAGGAGAAGTGCGACGCCGCCACCGGGCGCTGCAGCGTCTTCACGATCGAGATACAGGCAGGCTCCTATAGGGATCTTATATACGACCTCAAGGGACTGGGCGAGGTGCGGCAGGAAAAATCGGCACCGAAAGCGGAAGCGGGTAGATTTAAACTGCGTATACAGGTTGATGGGAATTGAATCGACCGGTTTAACCTTGAGGAAGGTGCTCTACATCATTCAGATCCTTGAATCTACCGCTGGCGCGCTTGTTTTTTAAAAGATCCTCAAGGGAAATTATCCTTACCGGGATATCATTTATATCGATTACTTCGGCTCGATCCCAGCACTCTTCAAAAACCACCCCGGAGGCACCGGTGATCACCTCAATTCTGACCGGCGGCACACCCATACGTATAACCATGTCCTTTTTCAGAAACAGTTCATTCGATATCCTCTCTTCAGGCATGCCAAATTCTCGAAAGGCGGCGGCTATGCGTGCCGCATTCAGGTCGTTTACGGCAATCCATATATCCATATCCCCGGTAGCACGCGGGTATCCGTGATAGCCAACCGCATATCCGCCTACAAGGAGATATTCAACCGCGTGTGAGTTCAACAACCTCAAGAAATCTTTGAAGTCTGAGTGCAACTTGATCCTCGCCATAGACCATCCTTCTGTTCAGTTCGACGGCGTTGAGTCGTTCGGCTGGTGTTAACGCAAACCAGTATGATTTTTCTTCATTTGGATCACGAAGCGACCCGACGGAGATTTCATCGCGGTTGAGTCGCGGCATTTGGTCAGTTGGAAGATGTATCTTTTGTTCACTCAATGCCGTTTCCGGTCAGGCCTGATTGGACCACATGACCGTATAAAAACTATATTGAATATTCGCGTCTGTCAAGGAAGAATCACCGTCATATAGTAAACTGTGGTTTTTAACCAAAAATAAGTTGTCCATCCATTATCCAAAACGCAGTCACCGCCTGCGTATCACGATCACCGTGACATCATCGGCCTTCCCCGCATCACCGACCGAGTCATGAAAACGCTCTATAATACGATCACACAATTCGCGTGCCGTCCCGCCGGGCGCGTTCGAAAAGGCATCGCGTATCCGTTCAATCCCCAGGCTCGTCGTTCCGTTGCCGAATCCGTCAAGAAGGCCGTCGGTGTAGAGGAGCAAACAATCGTCCCTGCTCATGGCGAAGCGCAGGACCCGCGCTGTAACCTCCGGATTGTTTATCCCGATCGGCAGCCCCCTGAAATTCGAATCTTTTGGAGATACGATACGCGCTTCTGAGGCGCCGCCACGGCGTAGCATGATATCCGGATGACCCACGTTGACGTATTCGACGCCGTTTTCCTCGAAGCGCAGCAGAATGCCCGTAACGAACGTCCCGGTCACTTCGATTTCCCCGTGTATCATCTCGGCGGCGGACCTCGCTATCGCCGCGAGCCCTTCCCCCTGCATCCGGTTGAAGAGCCGGTACAGTATGGGCCGTACGATCATGGTTATGAGTCCCGACGACAGCCCGTGGCCCGAGACATCGAAGAGGGAAACGCCCTTCACCTCGCCGTCGCGGATGTAAAAATCATACAGGTCTCCCGACACATCCCGGGCCGGCATGAAGCGGAAGGCGATGTCCCACAGCCGTGAGTCGGGCGATTCCGTGGGGAAGAAGGATTTCTGGACGAGGCCGGCGAGTTCCATCTCTATCCGACCGCGCTCGCCCGACAACTCGAGCTGGCGGTTCTTTTCGTTCAAATCGGTGTTCAGTTTCTCGAGAACCATGCGGTCCTCTTCCACTTCGCGCGTCCGCTCCTGGAGCTGTCTGGCGGTATAGGCAACGAGCAGCATGATCGGAATGAACATCACGCAAAAAAATAAATCGGTTGCGAGCGATCCCGGCTGTCCCGCCCATATAAGGGCGTATACGGTAACCGCCGCAAATACAATCAGCGAGCTCATCGAAATCACCAGGCTTTCCAGAAATGAAATGTAAGGGAGCAAAATGGTCACCGCGATGAGCGCGAAGACGAGACCCGCCGTCCTGATCTCCTGAAGTTTATAGACCGCGATTGAAAATACGAGGAGGTACAACGCGAGTTCGAGGGCGAATAGCAGTGTTTCGGTCTTCGGTGTGAAATCCCTCCTTCGCTGGATATACAGCATGAAGAGAAGCGTCCCACCGTTGGCGATGACCGTGAGGACAAGTATATCGGAATAGGTGATACTGGAAAGACCCAGTGCGTGGGCGACCGCCGCAAATATCTCGACGGCAATATAGCCGATGAGGACATTGCGCGTCATACGCATGTACTTTTCCTGAATGGAGATTCCCGATGGTATTATCCATATACCCATCATCGGTCACTCCCCCGGAAACGTGCAACGCCGAAGCGTCGAGCGAGACCAACATTGTTCATGACTTCTTTTAAAACCGCTGCAGAGTGGTTTTTCCCTCCATCGGCATTCATAGCCGTCACGTAGCGCAGTCGCACGACTGAACCGACCTATACATATGATCAAAATAAAATCAATACTATTTTCGAATGTTTTGCTTTATCACTGAACATTGTTCATTCGGCGAAGTGGTCATACCCCCTGCCGATGTCCATTCTTTCGTTGTTTTTGATCAGAAATATCCCTTCCTCTTTGGGCAGTACCGCGCCCACCACACTGATATCCGAAAACTCCTCTTTCAGGCGCGAAAGCTTCCCAGGCGGGACTGTAAACACCAGCTCGAAATCCTCGCCGCCGTACATCGCGAAGTCGTACGGATCCCCGCCGACCGCCTTTGCGGCCTCGACAACCTCCGACGAGAGCGGTATTTTTTCACAGTCGATGCGTGCGCCCACGCCGCTCTCCTCGCAAATATGACGAACCTCGCTTCCCAGTCCGTCGCTCACGTCGATCATCGCGTTCGCGTACCGCGCGATGACGCATCCCTCCGAGGCAAGACGGCACTCGGGTTCGAGGAACTCGATGGTATGCCCGGGCTTTCCGGCAAGCAGGAGCTCGAGACCCGCCTGGTTGCCACCGAGGGTTCCGGTAACACAGATGAGGTCGCCGGCCTTCGCCTCCGAACGCAGGCACAGCAGGTTCTTCTCCACCTCGCCGATGATCGTGAGGTTGAGCACGATCTGGCTCCCGTGCGTGGTATCGCCGCCGATGAGGTAAACGCCGTGCTTCCCTCCCGCAGAGTGAATGCCGCGATACAGTTCATCCATGTACTCCACCTCGGTGTCTTTCGTCAGCGCGACGGATATGAACGCGAAACGCGGCACGCCGCCCATGGCGACGACGTCCGAGACGTTCACCTCCACGAGCTTCTTCCCCACCTGAAAGGGGGTGAACCATTGCGGGGAAAAATGGCTGTTCTCCACCATCATGTCGGTGGTCACGACGAGATATTTGTCGGCCGTGTACGCGAGCACGGCGCAGTCGTCGCCGATCCCCCTGATAATGGCCGGGTCGCTCTCAACCTCGGGCATCAGCCGTTTGATGAGTGCGAACTCGCCGCCGATTTCGGAAATTTTCATTGGTGGTATTTCTCCCTGCATTCGCGGTTGATCTTCGCCGAACAGAAGTCGCCGCACATGGTGCAGACCTCCGCGTCGTCGTGTTTGGTGCTTCCGCGCATCTCGCGGGCCTTTTCTGAATTGAAGGCCAGAGCGTACATGGAGTCCCAGTCCAGGTTGGAGCGGGCGCGCGACATCGCGTCGTCGCGCTCGCGCGAGCCGGGAAGGCCCCGCGCCACGTCGGCTGCGTGCGCCGCGATCTTCGAGGCGATTACCCCGTCCACGACGTGCTTAACACCGGGTAGCCCCAGGTGCTCCATCGGCGTGAGATAACAGAGAAAATCCGCGCCGTACCAGGCCGCGAGCGCACCGCCGATCGCGCCCGAGATATGGTCGTAGCCGGGCGAGCAGTCGGTGACGAGCGGCCCCAGCACGTAGAACGGCGCCCCGTCGCAGTACTTCTTCTGCAGCTCGATGTTTTCCTTTATCATGTGCAGCGGCACGTGTCCCGGCCCCTCGATCATCACCTGAACGCCGGCCTCGCGGGCCCGGCGGGCGAGAAGCCCGAGCGTTTTAAGCTCCTCGATCTGCGCCGCGTCCGTCGCGTCGGCGAGGCATCCCGGTCGCAGGCCGTCCCCCAGGCTAAGTGTGACATCGTGCCGTTTCGCCATGGCGAGTATTTCGTCGTAGCGCGCATAGAGCGGGTTCTCCTTTCCGTGGTGCAGCATCCACTTCACGAGGAAGCTCCCGCCGCGCGACACGACGCCCATGATGCGCCCCTCCAGAAGCGGAATGCACTTTCTCGTTACGCCGCAGTGAACGGTTATGAAATCGACCCCATCCTCGATATGCGTGCGGACGCTCTCCAGGAAGTCGTCCTCGGAGATCCGCGAAACATCGCTCTGCCGGACGATCGCCTCGTATATGGGGACCGTCCCCACGGGTACGCGCGACTCCGCGATAACCATTTTTCGCATCGCACGGATGTCTCCCCCGGTGGAGAGGTCCATCATCGCGTCCGCGCCGTAGTACACGGCGGCACGTAGTTTCTGAAGTTCCATTTCTGGATCGGCGTTATAGCCGGAGGTGCCGATGTTCGCGTTTATTTTTATTTTAAGCCCTTTCCCTATGCCGACCGGCACGCAGTCGTGCAAATCGCTCTTTAAAATCACCGTGCAGCCATCGCGAATATCGTCCCGTATCTCCCCGGCGGAGCGCGGCTCTTTCGCCGCCACGGCCTTCATTTCCGGGGACACGATCCCTTTATTAGCGTATTCAAACTGCGTCATGATCTGTATCTCCTTTGAAACTCCAGTATCGCCGCAGCAACATCCGGCTTTGTTACGACCGCCGAGATGGCGCACACCATGTCGGCGCCCGCG
>DATIKU010000002.1 GCA_035477215.1 Spirochaetota bacterium
AATAGACGATTTTCATGGATTCTGTTCCGTCGCCGCTTTCCATACGCGATTTTGCGACGGGAGTCAAGAACGAATTAGCGTGCCCGGTCACCGTGCGGGAATGATGATCATTCCCCGTCTTCCGGCGAAAATATTATTTCCGTCGGAAAAAGTGCTTGCCGTGAATTTGGCTTATGTAATATGATCATAGAACATAATATCTTAACGTCGCGTGCTATAGTGATAATATAAATTAAAGATAGGGAGGTTCGTTTGATGAAAAAGTACCCCGAGGTTTCGATCGCCGCGGTTTTCCAGAACAACGCGCAGCGTCTCGCCGGAAAGGCATATGCGGCGTATTACAAGGACGGAAAGTTTCACGACATCTCGTGGACCGAGATGAACGAGATGGTGCGCAATCTCGCCTATTACCTGCTGTCGAGGGGAATCCAGAAGGGCGACAAGGTGGGCATCTTCTCGCCCAACCGGTACGAGTGGCATATTGCGGCGCTTGCGATTCACTCGATAGGCGCCGTGGACGTTCCCATCTACGGCACCAACTCGGCCCAGGAGACGGAGTACATCCTGGAAAACTCCGACTCGAAAATGTGCCTGACCGGCACCAAGGACCATCTCGACAAGGTGCTGCAGGTCAGGGGCAAGCTTCCGCTCATTACGGAGGTCATCGCTTTTGACGAGCCCGGTGTAAAAATCGACGGTGTGACGAGTCTTAAAGACGCGCTTGCGGCCGGAAAGAGCAAGGCCGACGAGGCTACCTTCGACCAGCGCCTCAAGGCCATTCAGCCGAACGATCTGGCCACGCTTATCTATACCTCGGGAACAACGGGAAATCCGAAAGGGGTCATGCTCACCCACAATAATTTCTACTCGAACGTCAACAACACCCTCTTCGAAATGAAAGATAAAAAAACCGGCAAACCGCTCCTCACCGAAGACGATCTTTTTCTTTCATTTTTGCCGCTTTCGCATTCTCTCGAGCGTACGGCGGGTTTTCATGGGGCCGTTTATTCCGGAGCCAAGACCGCCTTCGCGCGCGACATCAGCACCATCCTCGAGGACTTCACCATGGTGCGGCCGACCGTCATCATCTGCGTGCCCCGAATTTATGAAAAGATACATGCGGGAGTACTCGGCAAAGTGGCCCTCGCCCCGCCGGCACGGCAGAAGATATTCGGCTTTGCCACCGCGCAGGCCTCAAAAAACCTTCACCGCGTTTGCCGCGATCTTCCGATCAGAAGCATAAAATACAAGATCGCGAACAAGCTCGTCTTCTCCAAGCTCAAAGCCGCGCTCGGCATGGACCGCCTGCGCTACGCCATCTCGGGCGGGGCGCCCCTTTCCGTCAACGACGCGGAATTTTTCATCGGCATGGGCATGAAGATCCTCGAGGGTTTCGGTCTCACCGAGACCTCGCCGGTCACGCATTTCAACCGTCCCTGGTTCATCAAGCCGGGCACGGTGGGGCATGCCATCCGCGGAACCGAGACCAAAATCGCCGACGACGGCGAGCTCCTCATCCGCGGGCCGCAGGTGATGACTGGTTACTACAAGAACGAGGCCGCCACGAAAGAAGTGTTTACCGACGACGGGTACTTCCGCACCGGCGACA
The DNA here is from genome assembly GCA_035477215.1 of Spirochaetota bacterium. NCBI lineage: Bacteria > Pseudomonadati > Spirochaetota > Spirochaetota bacterium. Next base: position 1,610 of record DATIKU010000002.1, read on the forward strand.
TCGCCATGATCGACGAGGAAGGCTGCCTTAAAATCACCGGCCGAATAAAGGACATCATCGTAACCGCGGGCGGCAAGAACATCTCGCCGCAGAACATCGAAAACAGCGTGAAGAACAGCCGCTACGTGGAGCAGATCGCCGTGATCGGCGACCGTCGCAAGTTTCTCTCGGCGCTGGTGGTGCCGGCCTTTCCGGAGCTCGAGGCGTGGGCCAAACAGCAGGGCATAGCTTTCGGCCAGGCGACTGAGCTTCTTACCAACGCGAAGGTGCTCGAGCTCTTCCGAAAGGAAATCGACGAGAACACGGTGCAGTTCGCGCGCGTCGAACAGATCCGCAAGTTCACGCTCATCAAGGCCGAATGGACGCAGGTGACCGGCGAGCTTACCCCCACGCAGAAGGTGAAGCGTCGCGTTATCGAGAAGAAGTACGCTTCCGAAATCGACGCCATGTACGCCGGCGAAACGGGGGACTGATTCGCGGTGGTACGGGCATGAAAGTGCCGCCTGTCATGAACCATTATCCGGAATAAGTGAAAAAGACCGGGCGGCGATCGTTATCGCCGCCCGGTTTTTCGTATAATCATAACCTTGAATGTTTCGCTTTCTGCCTGTTGAAGGTTCGTAGGGGGTGATTATATATCGATCGTTTGTATATCCTTTTTCAGACGGCCATCGCGGTTTGTTGTCGTACTGATTCTCAGGGTTTCCATTTTACTTAGAAGCCCTTGCTTTTTTCACTTCGTTCCCCAACCCGCGAATTCCAGGGCCGATTCGTTTTTTACGCAATCATCAATTTCCAAACATGAATACCCATATTCGGGAATAAACTCAATCGCCAGGGCTGTAAACAGGATGCAATCAAGACTGCAATTTGTCATGAGAACGCCGCGCCCGATCCCCGCATCGAGGATAGATCCCGCCGCCCCGGTTTCGTAATAATCCGATTACGCCAGCTTCTCCAGCGCCGCCTTGATGCGCTCCACGCCCTTGCGGATGTTCTCATCCGACGTGGCGAATGAGAGGCGGATGTTGTCGTCGTTGCCGAATTCCACGCCGGGCACCACCGCCACCTGGGCGACTTCCAGCAGGTACGACGTCAGCGCGCTTGAAGTTGAGGGGCCTTCGTATTTATCCTTCACGGTTTTCCATCCCTTGAGCTTCTCGACGCCCCTGATGTTCGGAAACGCGTAGAAGGCCCCTTCGGGCATGAGGCAGGATATTCCGGGCGCGGCGTTGAGCGCGTCGACTATGAGCTTTCGCCTGCGGTTAAAGGCCCCGACCATCGCGGTGACGACCGACTGATCTCCGATAAGCGCATCGACCGACGCCCACTGCGAGATGGACGCGGGGTTGGACGTGGACTGGCTCTGCAGTATCTCGACCTTTTTGATGACCTCGGCGTCGCCGGCCATGTAGCCGATGCGCCATCCCGTCATGGAATAGGCCTTGGAGACGCCGTTGAGCACGATGGTCTTTTTAAAAAGCTCGCTCGAGATGTTCGCGGTGTTGGTGAAGGTCCGCCCGTCGTAGACGATGGACTCGTAGATGTCGTCGGAGATGATGACGATATCGCGTTTTTCAAGCACTGCTGCAAGTTGCGCAAGCTCGTCGCGGGAGTAGGTCGCGCCGGTCGGGTTTGACGGGGAATTCAGTATGACCCCGCGGGTTTTTTTAGAGAGCGCTTTTTCGAGGTCGGCGGGAGTCGCCTTGAAACCCATTTCCTCGCGCGTTTGCAGAATCACCGGGACGCCTCCGGCGAGCTCCACGATCGGCGGGTACGATACCCAGTAGGGGGCGGGCACGATCACCTCGTCGCCGTCGTTGAGGAGCACCTGCATCAGGTTGTAAAACGAGTGCTTTCCGCCGCAGTTGACCGTTACCTGGGCGATGTCGTATTCCAGGCCGTTATCGCGTTTGAATTTCTCGACGATCGCCTTCTTAAGCTCCGGGATGCCGCCGGCGGGCGTGTATTTGGTCTTTCCCGCGTCGATGGCTTTTATGGCGGCGTTCTTGATGTGGGCGGGCGTGTCGAAATCGGGCTCGCCCGACCCGAAACCGATTACGTCGATACCCTTCGCTTTGAGCGAATCGGCGAGCGCGGTGATGGCGAGCGTCGCCGAAGGCTTCACCTTGAGAATTCTCCCGGAGAATTGCATGTTCACACCCTTGCGTGTCGTAATAATGAGGAACGAAACGGCATTGAGAGCGGTTACCCGGTGATCGGTGGCGTGACGGAGCGTATGGACTGCAGATGCCGGGCCTTTCCGCCGGACCGGAATGAAAATAGATGGTGGGTCCGTGATGTCAATGGTTTTTTGGGAAATTGATGATGCAAACAACGGAATTTTTGGACATATATAAAAAAGGATTTGCGTAATTGCCCGGATAAGGGTACGACCACGCAGGGTCTGAACACGGCGACTGCGGGCGAGGGGCCGGCGGGCTTCGGACGATACAACAGAGGCGAATATATGATTATACGGTTCTGGGGAGTGCGGGGTTCCATTCCGACGCCGCCCACCGATGCTGTAATGCGGGATAAGATCAGGAAGGCGCTCTTGCAGGCGTCTCCGGCGGACATTTCGTCGGAGGAATCCATCGATCGCTTCATCGATTCGCTTCCGTATTCCGTCCGCGGCACCTATGGCGGTAACACCACCTGCCTGGAGGTGCGTACCGCCGATGACGACATTTTCATCATCGACTGCGGCACCGGCATCCGCCATCTTTCGGCGGAGCTTATGAAGGGAGATTTCGGCCGCGGCCAGGGCATCGCCAATATCCTGCTTACGCATACGCACTGGGACCACATACAGGGCATTCCGTTCTTCGTTCCCTTCTTCGTGAAGGGAAACCGGTTTCATATTTATTCGCCGTTTCGCGACATCAGGGAGCGCGTGGAGTATCAGCAGGTATTCACCCATTTCCCGGTGAACCTCGATTCGATGCTCGCCACCAAGGAGTTTTTCATCATCGAGAAGGAGGCGCCGTTCCATCTCAACAACGTCACGATCATCAACAAGCGCATGCGGCACCCGGGCGGGGCCTTCGGTTACCGGATAGAGGAGGACGGAAAATCGTTCATCTTCACCAGCGACTGCGAGTTCAATATCGACGAGATCGACCAGATCGACTCGTACAGGGATTTTTTCTGGAATGCCGACGTGGTCGTCTTCGACACGCAGTACACCTTCGAGGAGGCCATCGACAAGATCGACTGGGGGCATTCCTCGGCGTCGATCGCGATCGATATCGCCCTGCGGTTCAACGTTAAAAAGCTTTTCCTCTTCCACCACGAGCCCACCTACAGCGACGACAAGCTCGAGACGGTGCTTTCGAACGCGCGGACCTACATGAGTATGAACGCGAGGAGAAAGGGGGTGCTCGATATCGACATTGCGCGCGAGGGCGTCACCATCGAGCTCTGACGTGCCGCGTCAGCGGACCCCCTGCAGGCGGTCGATGTCCGCGTGTTTGCCGATTACGATCATGATCACGTCGGCGGAGATTGTGTCGTGCGCCGTGGGCGCGATCTTGATTTTATGGTTCTTGTCCTCGATTCCCGGCGACGCGCCTTCGGGGGGCGGGTATTTCAACCCGATGATCTGACAGCCGTAGCGCGTGCTGATCTGAAGCTCCTTGAGTGTCTTGCCGACAAAGCTCTTCGGCGGCGTGACCTCGATGATGCCGTAATCGTCGGTAAGGGGCAGGTAGTCCATGGCGTTCTTCAGGGCGAGCTTGTTGGCAACGCGTACCGCCATGTCTTTTTCGGGAAAGATGACGTCGGTAACGCCGATCATTCTTAGAATTTTGCCGTGGTCCTCGGATATGGCGCGCACGATTATCCGCGGAATTCCGATCTCCTTTATATAGAGCGAGATGAGAATGCTCGCGCCCATGTCGTGCCCGATGCTGATGATCGCGCCGTCGAAGTCCCTTAGCGCGAGCGATTCAAGCACCTCCTTGTTGGAGGCGTCGCCGATGATGGCGTGGCTTATGAAGTCCCTTGCGTGCTGCACCGCGTCGCGGTTGGAGTCCATGCCCAGCACCTCGCAGTTGTTCTCCACGAGCGTGAGCGCGATGTTGAAGCCGAAATTTCCAAGCCCGATGATGATAAACTTTTTCATAACCTATCCTATCATTATATGCTCTTCGGGATAGCGGATATCCAGTTGTTTCTTCCCTGTCGTAAGAGCGGTGATCAGCGTAAGCGGCCCGAGCCTTCCGATGTACATCACCGCGCATAACAGCAGTTTACCCGTATCGCTCAGGTGGGGCGTGAGGCCCGTCGAAAGGCCGACCGTGCCGAAGGCGGATGTGACCTCGAACATGGCGGAAAGGAATACGTTTTTCACCGCCGGGGTTCCCACGACAAGAAGGCAAAAGGTGGCCGTTGAGACGAAAATCAGCGCCAGTATGAAAAGCGACGTGCTTCTCTCGACCGTATCGGAATCGAGTGCGCGACCCCACAGCACGATCTGGCCACGCCCGCGGAATTTCGTGATGAGCATAAGCCATACCACGGCCATGCTCGTGGTTTTTACCCCGCCGGCGATTGAGCCGGGAGATCCGCCCGTGAACATGAGAAATACCATCATGAAGAGCGTGGTCTCGCGGAGCGAGCCGATATCCACGGTGCTGAATCCCGCGGTGCGGCAGGTTACCGACTGGAAGAAGGAGTTAACGATCTTCCCGGAAAAAGTGAAGTTCATAAGCGTATTGTTCCATTCCAGCGCGGCGAATGTCACCATCCCCCCGGTGATAAAAACCGCCGTGAGCGTCAGAACCAGTCTTGTATGGAAGCTGTACTGGCCCATGAACCGTCGCAGGTGGAAGCGTGTGCGCGAGAGCTCGGAGAGCACGATAAACCCCAGTCCGCCCATGATAATGTTTGCCGCCACGGCCGTCAGCACTATCGGGTTGTCGTGATACCCCGCGAGGCTGTCCGGATAAGTCGAAAAGCCGGCGTTGCAGAACGCCGATATGGAATGGAACAGCGCGTTCCAGGCGGCCGTTTGAGGGGCCTGTGTTTTGATGAACTGGCTGAACAGCGCCGCCGCGGCGATCGTTTCTATGACAAAGGTGTAGAATATGATCTGTAAGAGGAGCTTCCGTATGGGAAGATTCCGTAAATCGCTGTATACCGATTCGAACGTAAACCGCCATTTGATTGAAATGCTTCCGCTCAGCGCGGATAAAAGCGCGATCGAGAAGGTCATGATCCCGAGGCCGCCGAACTGGATCAGGACGAGCATGACCGCCTGACCGAACAGGGTGAAGTCTGTGGCCGTGTCGAGAACGATAAGCCCGGTAACGCATACCGCGGAGGTCGCCGTAAAGAGCGCATCCACGAACGATATGCCATGGACGGTCGAAAAGGGAAGCATGATGACCAGTGCCCCGACCAGGATGAGCGCGAGGAAGCTCAACAATATCTTGTTGATCGGGTGGACCGACGAAAGTGTATTTCGTGGACTCATGGCTCATAAAAAAAGGGTATCGGTCATCAATACCCTGTTTTCTTTGGGCGCTGCAGGGATTGAACCTGCGACCCTCTGCTTGTAAGGCAGATGCTCTCCCAGCTGAGCTAAGCGCCCCGTTTAGGCCTCTCTTTCGGTCGACTTACTGGGTTTGAATGACAGCACCGATCGGGCCGGAACATCCAGGCTTCTTCCCGCAATGGGGGAGAACACCCTGCGCTCCTTGCGCAGCACCCTGGTGAACGTACCGAAACCCCTTATCTCTATTCTGCCGTCCGTGTCAAGATTTTTAAGAATGAGCTCGAGAAAATTGTCCACGATGTAGCCCACTTCCCGGCGCTTCATGCCGCTCTGGCGGGTGAGCTGGTCGACGATCTCGTGCTTGGTCAAGCAAGCCCCCGTTCGGCGTCCTAACGGCTCGCCGCGGCGTTTACCTTCCTGGCGAGGCGCGATTTTTTTCGTGCCGCGGTCTTCCAGTGGAAGACTCCCTTTGCGGCCGCCTTGTCGATCTTTTTAACGAAACCGGCGAAAACGGACGAAAGAACGGAAGGATCCTTCGCTTCTTTCGATTCGAGGGTTTTCTGCACCTTTTTGATCTCGGTCCTCACCGACGACTTGACCTGCGCGTTTTTCTGACGGCTCTTTTCGTTGGTTTTTATTCGTTTCTGTGCGGATTTGATGTTCGCCACTGTGCCACCTTTACGCTGATGCTGAATTCGCAAAACTGAAGCGCAACTATGCTGTGCGGGCCTTTTTGTGTCAAGAATAAAAACCCATCATTCGGTCAACAGCAGGCGGAAGATGGATCGGGCGTAATAGTGCATGGTACACTCGTAGTTGCCTTCCACCTTGGAGATCTGCACCAGCACGATCGTTTTCTCGCAGGAAAAGGAATAGCTTGTCGTGGAGCCCTCGTGCTGGATGTGGGGCTTGCCGTATACATTCATAACGGCCCCGAGCTTCTCCGCGAATGCCGCAGTGCTTATCGCTCCGTGCCGCTCCATCACCGCCATGAGGCGGCTCCTTATAAAGAGGTAGTCTCTTGCGGGGGTGGAGGCGGCCTGGACGATCGTCATGTTGTCGGCAAGAGCGCCGTTTACGGACAACAGGTAATTCACGATCTTATTGTCATAACGGGGATTCGCCCTTGGCGAAAGCTCGCTGACGGCGGTTCCCGGGGCGATTATACGGCCAAGGACCGCGTCCTTTGTCATACCCCACGAACTGAAGGAAGGGGGAAATCCCGATGTTCCCGCCGGGCCCGCTCCGGCGAAGGCCGTCAGTACCATGAATGCGAAGAGGGCGGCCCCTCCTTTCCGCGCGATGTATTCCATAAGCTCTCCGGAGTGGTGAAGTCTGGCCCGTCTTCGGTACCGCTTTTCCGCCGATTCCGTCTTCCATCGATCATCGAAACGCATACCGTATTGTGTCAAACATTTTAGTCCTTTGGTGACAGTGTTTAACCGTTTAAGCGTTCACATCGATATACCGCAATGGATTGTTCGGGGGCAATCCGGAATAGACTTTTATTATATCACGCTTAAAAAAAACGGTAAAGGTGTTGTAATTTATAATTGCCGTACGTTATTGTACCACAGGCTCGGGATGTGATTGTAAAGGAATAAAATGGAGATGCCGTATCGGATATGGGTGTTCCCGGTGGCGGTCTGAACGCGAACGTTTTCCCGGTTCGGCACCCACGCCGCACGGATAAAATCGGAACGACGCGATGGAGGAGGGAGGGTGATGCTGCTGAAACTTGAACATATATCGATGCTCACGACGGCCTTTATCGTACTGGCCGGATTCATGTCCTTTTCCGAGGCCGGGGATAAGCCGGGCCGACAGTCCGAGTTCACCGGTCGGGTGATCGACGTCGGCGGGAGCTATGTGGAGCTGAAGCGCGGAGCGAGGGAGTTGCGGCTCGAGTACGCCGCAACCACAAGGTTCTTCGGCCTGGATGGCGTCGAGACAGACAAAAACGTCATCGAGCTCTGCCAGGTGGTTAAGGCGGTCTACCAGCCGGTCAATCGTGCCGGGGAGCCGGCGAGTATAGCGGTCGTAAAGGAAGGAAATTGCCGGAAATAGAAAGTATGCCGATATGTCCCGTTCGAAAAGCCGATCTGGAGGCCCATTATGAATAAGCCGCGCGTGCTGTTGAGGAGATGCGACGATTATGCCGTAGACGCCATCGAGCGCATTCTGTCCGAATCCGTAGATGACCTCGGACTGAAAATAGCCGGAAAGGTGTTTGTAAAACCAAACGTGGTCAATGCCAATAAAAGATACAACAGGCATTCATTTACGAATCCGGCGGTCGTCGAGGCGATGCTGCGACTCGTCAGGAAAAAAAACCCCGACGACATTACGGTTGGCGAGTCCGGCGGTTTCGGCATCCCGACGCGCTACCTGTTCAAGGAAGCCGGGTATTATGAGATGACGCGAAGGCAGGGCGTGCGCCTTATCGATCTTAACGAGCATGCCGTTGATCGTGTCGAGCTGTCAAAAGGAGTGTGTCACAGGGACATGCTGCTTTCGCGGTATATCCGCGAGGCCGATTTTAAAATATGGATGCCCCGGCTCAAGTACCACATTTTCACGGACATCACGAACGCGCTCAAGCTCAACATCGGCATCCTCACGCACAAGGAGCGGATGATCTGTCACGACCACCGTATCCACGAAAAGATCGTGGACATGCTCGAGGTGGGCTATCCCGACCTGGTGGTCTCCGACGCCATCGAGACCACATACGGCTGGGAGTCCGCGGCGTATCCTGTTCCGCTGGGCCTGCTTATGATTGCGAACGATCCCCTGGCCGCCGATGTAGTCGGCGCGTACATCATGGGCTACAGGGCCGAGGAGGTTCGGCACCTCAAGATCGCGCACGAACGCGGGTATGGAAGCCTGTCGCTCGGTGATATTTCCATTGAGGGCGATGCCGATCTTGAAGAGCTGCGCGCAAAACCCAAGGGGCAGACGCGCCTGTTCCAGCACCTGAAGGAGCTCGACACTCCCATCAGGTTCTATGCGGGCTACGCGCCGGACACCGACATGATATGCGACGGCGGTTGCGAAGCCGCCCTCAAGGCAACGCTCGCCCTTGTGGAGAAAAAGTATCCGGGCGCGCTTAAAAAAGCGAAGAAGGGGGCCGTGGTTACCGGCATCTATCATGGAGACGTCGATATGCCCGACGGCCCGGTACTTTTCATCGGCACGTGCACGCGTGTGGAGGGGACGCTCAACGCCAAAAAGATCCGCCGCGTAAACGGCTGTCCCATGGGGGCCAAGGACCTCATGCTCAGCGTCCCGTTCTTGTTCGGGTTGCCCAATCCCGTGCTTGATTTGAGGGACCTCGCTCCGCTCGCGCTCAATATCGTCCAGAAGGGGATGAGCATCGTCGCGAACAAGGTAATGGGCAGGTAATCGCGAAGCGATATTTTCATTGACGAAAGCGGTCGATTTCGTACCGTCAAAGGCGCGGCGAAAGGCCGCGCCTTTGTCTTTGTGCGCGGCGATACGGACCGGCCATCCGGGGTAAGCATGAAAAAGGACATCGCCTCAATTCATCTGATCGGCGTCTGCGGCGTTGCAATGGGAAGCCTGGCGGGCATGCTCAAGAGCAGCGGTTACCATGTCACCGGCTCCGACGAGGCGGTATACCCGCCAATGAGCGATATGCTCGCGGAGTGGGACATAAGAGTGAGCCGCGGATACAGCGAAGAGCATGTGGGTAACCCCGACCTCGTGGTGGTCGGAAACGTCATAAGCCGGGGCAACGCCGAAGTCGAGTACGTGCTCGCGCGGCGAATTCCCTACCGCTCCATGGCCCAGGCCCTGCGGGACTTTTTTCTGGAAGGGAAAGAGGTCGTCGCCGTGGCCGGTACGCACGGTAAGACCACCACCACGGCGCTGCTTGCCCATATACTGATAGAGGCGGGCCTCGATCCATCCTTCTTTGTAGGCGGCGTGCCGAAGAACCACGGCTCGAATTTCCGCCTGGGAAACGGCAGCCATTTCATCATCGAGGGCGACGAATACGATTCCGCGTTCTTCGAGAAAGTCCCCAAGTTCGCCGTCTACCGCCCGCAGCACCTGGTGCTCACCTCTCTCGAGTTCGACCACGCCGACATATACCGGAACCTGGACGAAATTTCTCTGTGGTTCCGTCGGCTCGTCAACGTCATCCCTTCCAACGGAAACATCGTCTATTCGACCGCCTATCCGGCCCTGCGCGGCGCGGTCGGGCGTTCATTCGCGCCATGTCATTCATACGGCGGCACGGACGCGGATTTCTTCTGTGAGGATGACGGGGTGGATGGTGAATGGTCGCGTCTTGTGCTGCACCTGCCGGGGGCACGGGCCATCCCGCTTCGCTCGCGCCTTTTCGGGGAGTTCAACCGGGCCAATATCGCGGCGGCTGCGGCCATGGCGCTTCGGCTCGGCGTTTCGCCCGACACGCTTCGTCGCGGTGTCGAGAGCTTCGAGGGGGTAAAACGCCGGCAGGAGCTCATCTACGCGCGGGAAAACTTCATGATTTACGAGGACTTCGCCCATCATCCGACGGCGATCGCCGGCGTGATCGCCATGATGCGCGAGCGCTTCCCCCTGTCGCGCCTGTGGGCCGTGTACGAGCCGCGGAGCGCGACGAGCAGGCGCAATGTATTTCAGAACGAACTGCCGGGCGCGTTCGCCGGCGCGGACAGGGTATTGATCAGGGCCCCCGATAAACTGGACGGCATTCCCGAGGCCGAGCGCATTGACATCGCCCGCGCGGTCGGAGATATCAATGCGCGGGGCGGCAGCGCCCTGGTGTTATGCGACGTCTCTTCCATCGTGGCCGTCATTTTCGGGGAAATCGACAGGATGGAGGACAACGTGGTGATCATCATGTCCAACGGAGGATTCGACGGCATCTACGATGCGATGCGCGCGGCCGCGGACGATTTTTTCATGATGAACCCATCGCGCGGCTGAACCCGCCCGGAGCGGTCCGAAGGCCGGAGCGCGCTCAGTGCGACCACTGCGAAACGGCGCGCCCCCGCTTATTGATGTACTGCTCGGCCGAGAGCGCCGCGATACATCCCTCCGCCGCCGCTATGACGACCTGGCGCACCTTCTTGCAGGTTACGTCACCTATGGCGTATACGCCCTCAATCGAAGTGGCCATGGTTTCCCTGTCCACGTCGATGCATCCCTCGGCGGTGGTCTCGATCGCCCCGTACAGGTAATCGACGATCGGCTTGTTGCCGTGCAGGTACAGGAAGACCCCTTCAACGTTCAGGGTCTGTTCCGCGCCCTGCGCGCCGGAGATGGTTACGCCGCTTACGTGATCGTTCCCCAGGATTGCGGTTATCCGGCTTCCGGTCTTTACGGAGATCGCCGGATTGGAGGCGATAAATGCCGCGTGTTCGGCCGGAACCTCCTTCTCGCGCGTGACGAGGTGGATGCGCCGGGCGAACCTGACGAGGGCCTCGATCTCCTCGATCACTTCCCCGACGGCGCCGGCTATGGCCACGTCTTTGTCCTGGTAGAAGGCGGCGTCGCAGGTGGCGCAGTAGCTTACGCCGCGGCCTGTGAGCTCGGCCTCGCCCGTCAGCGTCGCCGAGCGTCCCATCGAGCCCGTCGCGATGATGACGGCCTTCGCGCGAACCGACGAGTTCGAGGTAAAAACCTGGAAGGGGCGCGCGGCGAAGTCCACGCCGTAAACCTGCTCCTGCTGCACCCGCGTTCCGAAAGATTCGGCCTGGGCGCGCATGCGCTCGAGGAGTTCGGTCCCGCCGATGTTTCCGGGAATGCCGGGGTAATTGGCGATGCGGTCGGCCGAGCCGAGCGCGCCGCTTGAGGGGTTCTTGTCCAGGACCAGCGTTTTCATTTTCGCCCGCGCGGCGTAGAGCGCCGCCGAAAGGCCGCCCGGGCCCCCGCCGATGACGATGATATCGTACAGCTCGTCGTTTGTGTGTTCGGTCTTTATGGTTTCCACGTCCGGTGCCCTCGCTTACCGAGTCTTTGTGACAGTAGAGCGCAAGATGTCGCGCGGCGCAACCAATTTCCCGCCGCATCTTCCTTGACAATCCGCGGCATGGGTGTACTCTGCCCATCCCGTAACCAAATGAAACACGGAGATTTACCATGATAGATCCCAAGCTTGTGCGCGAAGAACTTGAAAGCGTCCGCGGCATGTTGAAAAAGCGCAATATGGAAACCGTCATCGATCTCGCCGAGCTGAAGCGCATCGACGAGGAGCGGCGCGCCGTCATTGCGCGGGCGGACGAGCTGCGCGAGAAGCGCAATCGCGTCTCGAAGGAGATCGGAAAGCTCAAGTCGAAGGGAGAGGACGCCGCCGCGCTTATGGCGGAGATGGGCGGCGTTAACGACAGCATCAGGGAGCTCGAGGCGTCCGCGGAAAAGCTGGACGCCGGTTTCAACGAGCTCATGCTCTCGCTGCCCAACGTGCTTTCGGACATGGTCCCCGAGGGGCGCGGCGAAAACGACAATGTCGTGGTGCGCACCTGGGGCGAAAAACCCGCGTTTCCGTTTGGGCCCAAGCCCCATTACGACCTGGGTACGGACCTGGGCATCCTCGATTTCGAGCGCGGGGTCAAGCTCTCGGGTACGCGCTTTTACGTGTATCGCGGCCTGGCGGCGAAGCTTGAGCGCGCCATCATAAACTTCATGCTCGATCTGCACACAACGGAGCACGGCTACACCGAGACCTTCGCGCCGTTCGTGGTAAACGACGACAGCATGATCGGCACCGGCCAGTTTCCCAAATTCAGGGACGAGTACTACCGCATCGAGCGCGACGGCCTTTCGCTCATACCGACGGCGGAGGTGCCGCTAACCAATCTCTACCGCGATGAAATACTCGAGAAGGAGCAGCTTCCGCTGTACGTCACGATGCAGTCGGCGTGCTTCCGGCGCGAGGCCGGGAGCGCGGGGAAGGACACGCGCGGCCTTATCCGCGTACACCAGTTTCAAAAAGTGGAGCTGGTGAAATTCGTGGAGCCGGAAACCTCCTTCAGCGAGCTCGAAAAGCTCACGGCCAACGCCGAGGAGGTGCTCAGGCGCCTCAACCTTCATTACCGCGTGATGCTGCTGTGCTCCGCCGATACCTCGGCGGCCTCAACGAAGACCTACGATATCGAGGTATGGATGCCCGGGCTCGACCGTTATGTAGAGGTTTCGTCGTGCTCGAACTTCCTGGACTACCAGGCGCGCCGCGCGCGCATTCGCTATCGGAAGGCCAGAGGCGAAAAGGCCGCCTTTGTGCACACGCTGAACGGGTCGGGCCTCGCCGCGGGAAGGACGCTCGCCGCGGTCATGGAGAATTACCAGACCGCTGAAGGCGGCATAGAGGTGCCGGCCGTCCTCAAGCCGTACATCAAATGATCGGGTTGTCCCTGCCCGAAATCGACCATGTAGCGCTCCGTCACGCGATATCGCTTTCGCTGGCCACCGGCAGGGCCTTCCGCCTTGCCGATGGTTTCCGGTTCGTCAGGGAAAACCCCGTCGCCGGGAGCCTGCTCGCCGACTGGGAGAATGCGCTCGGCATGCTTTCGGCCGGCTCATTCGGAAGCGACGGAGACGACCTGCTTTTCAGGCCGGGCACGTTAAAGCACGGCGATTATTCATTCGTAACAGGTGCATTTTCCTCGGCGCTCGAGCTCGTACTTCTCCTGATTCCGCCGCTCACCAGGCTCGAGTATCGCAGCACGCTCGGCGTACGCGGCGTCACGCATTCGGACCTGACGTACACGACCGATTTCGCAAACATCACAATTTTCGACCTGCTTGAACGGATGGGCTTCTATATCCATCTTTCACTGAAGCGTTTCGGTTTTTACGGCTCCGGCGGCGGATTGCTCGAGGCGAAGGCCTACCCCGAGGAGAGCAGCGGGGTGTTCCCCGCCCTGCGGTACCGGGACGTTCGGATTACGGGCGCCCGCGTATACATAGCGAAGCTTCCGACCGACATCGCCATGACGCAGCGGGAAATGCTGGTCGAACGGGCGGGGATTCCCGCCTCGGCGGTCGGTATCGTCGAGGTGCTCGACGCGGACGGTCCCGGCAACTTCATCCAGGCGTACGCGGAGTGTGACGGTGGCGTGCGGATAGTGCAGGCGGCGAGCCCGGTCTATTCCGGGGAAGGGGCGTACATCTTCAGCAGGGAGGTCGCGGCCGAAACGGCGCGATCGGCGGTTGAGGAATGTGGGCGGCTTGTGGCCGAAAAAGCGGTCCCGGAACGCGCGGTGAGGGAGCTCCTTCCGTATATTGTGTTATCGGGGAGCGGTTTTTCCGCGCGGGCTGGCGGGGCCGGGGAGCGTCTGGCCGCCGCTTTTCTCTGACGCGCCCGCGGCGCTAAACAAGGGTGATTATCCTTTCCTCGCGCGCACACCTGATGCAGTAACGCTTTCCCTCCGTCCCGCCACTGCATGGGACGAAATAGTGGTTGAGCTGATGAACGTCCGTACCGCACTTGCAGCATTTCATGACGTGTCCCCCGCCGGAAACTTGAATGACGCTTCTCTTTGAGTTTCGGAGCATTAGCCACAATTGATAAGAAAAAAGAGGATACGGGACGGATCTTTATCGTGGAAAATCGCTTTTTACCATTAATTTTTTCTCGAGAATAATCATTGCATGGTTGACTAATTCATGCTTCGTGATATCATATGCAGAATAAAAGGGCCGTTGCGATGGGAAACCCTTTCGCCCTCAATTGTCGCGACATGGCCGATATAGAAAAGCGCTCCCCGCCGGGGGCGTGGTTTCAATTGGGTTTTTTAGTTTTATCAAACGTCAAACAGTGGACAATCCGCCCGCTGTTGAGACATAAAATTTGTGTTTACAACAGCCGTCGCCGCTTCTACTATCGCCGAATATTTGATTTTGGGGGGATGTCACAAAATGGCTCAGAAAAAGAAATCCGGGACCGGGAAAAGCGTGACGGTATCGGAAAAAGAAAAGGCGAAACCCAGGGCGAAAACGGGAAAGCCGCGCAGGAAGAACAACCTTCTCAAGCTTTGTTCGGAGATGAACAGGTTTGTTATTGACGCCGTCGATAAAGAAGTTGTTAAACGCTTCAGGACGCTCATTGACACCAGCGCCGAGGAGATCACCAAGGCGAGCCTCGATTCCATGCTGAAAAATCCGGGCGATGTCGAGGTTTCAAGCTTCCACGAAAGCCTCCAGCCGTATATTAAGCACTATATTTTCATGGTTAAAAGGAGCGCGAAATAAGCCGTGTTTGGAGGGGATCCCGCATTAAAATGGAACACCTCGTCTTCAGTGTAGTCGCAAAAAACATTCCGCGGCGATTCGCGCCGTACCTGCAAGGCCACATTATTGTGGCCTTTCTGCTGTTTCTGGCGCTTCCGGTGATCAGGATCCAGTCCATCCCCGCCTTCGGCATCACCCAATTCATCATTCACTGCGTGGTGTTCGTCGCGTGCATGTCCGCCCTCGCGTGCATGGTCCGTCGCGGCGGCGAAGAAAAGCTTCGTCTTTCAGCGGTAGACTTCCTTGTCGCCGGCTTCTACGCGCTGTATTTCGTTGCCGGCGCCCTTTCGGAAAACCGCGAGCTTTCGTTTACCGACCTCTCGGGCGAGTTTTTCATGATCGGACTGTATATTTTTTTCAGGGCGACGCTCGCCGGACCTTCGGGTGAGGATTTTATTGAAAAGATATCCATGTTCGCCGCGCTGGCTGCGATAACCCTTTCGCTGTGGGGCCTCGCCCAGTATTTTTTCGACTTCGACGTTCCGCAAGGTCTCAAGCTTTTGTTTAAGACACACCACTATCCCGTCGTCGCTTCCATGGGGAATCCTAATTTTCTGGCCGAATTCATTGCACTGTCGCTTCCGCTTTCCTTCCACTTTCTGCTTGCCCGGAAAAGCGCGCTGCCGTTGGTGGCCGTCGCGGTGGTTGCGGGGCTTGCGGTCTTCCTTACCTATTCGCGTCTGGGCTGGTTCGCGATGGCTTTTGCGCTGCTGCTGCTTCTGGCAACCGGGAACAGGGGTGAACGCCGGAGGCTTGTCGCGGCAATGGCGACGGTCGCTGTCATCACGGGCCTTTTCTTCCTTTACCATCACCGGACGGGCTCGACGAGATCCGACAGGATTTTGCGCAGCTTCGAGATGTCGAGAGCAACGCCCCTTTTCGAGCGGACGGTCATCTATCGCGCCGGGCTTTCCATGCTCCACGACGCGGGTTTTTTCGGAATGGGCCCGGGAATGTTCGGATACCGGTATCTCGATTACCAGGGGAGAGTCCTGCATTCCGGAAGCGCGGGGCCGTCCAGAAGCCTTCCGGTCGACCTGGATCACGCGCATAACGATATAATCGAGATCGGGGTCGACCTCGGATACGGGGCCCTGGCGGTTTTTATTCTGCTCATCGGCTTCGGTTCGGCCGCCGGGGTCCGCGCCCTTGCGCGGCCATCCGCCGGCCGTTCGCCGGGAAATCTCGGCCTGGTGCCGCTGATCTACCTGCCGTTCTGTCTGTGGTCGTTCGCCTTCTATATGCCTTTTAGCAAGATCATACTCCTGCTTTCGCTTGCGTTTATCGCCTCGCGTTCGCGTTCAGTGGAAGTCGGCGCCGTGCGGCCACGGCTGGTCGGCCCGCTCATTGCGATACTTATGGCCGTTTTCATGGTGGCGGATGCGCGGTACGCTTTTTCCGTACGACAATACGGGAAGGGTCTCTCCTTTTTTAAAAGTAATTTCGAAAAATCCTTCGAACATTTTCGGAATGGCGTGGAATGGTATCCATATAACGGCTATAATTATTTTTCGATGGGGGCGCTGCTTCTCAACAACGGGCGGAGCGAGGGCATAGGCTTTTTAAAACAATCGATGAAGTACTTCAGCAATTCTTCAACGTACCTCTATATCGCGCGCGGGTTGCGGGACCATGGCTCCCTCGAAGAGGCGAAGCGCTGGTATCGGCATCTCATCTTTATAAGACCGGACATTCGACGGGCGCATGAGGAGTATCGCGAAATTCTCGACAGGAGCGGAAAACAATGAAGATTAAAATAAAGGCCTTCGCGAGCGTTAAGGACCTGTGCGGGTTCTCGGAACGGGTGTTTGACCTACCCGAACGTGCGACCGCCGCCGATGCGGTGCGCAAGCTCGAACAGGAATGCGGGCAAGGCGTTGTCGGACTCGATTACCTTCTCCTCGCGGTAAACGAGGAATACTGCCGGGGCGAGCGGGTGCTGGCTGAAAACGACGTACTGGCCCTTTTCCCGCCGGTAAGCGGCGGGTGATGCATTCAATTCATCGGCGGGAGGAAAAACAGCCATCATGAAAACGGTACGACTGCAGAACGATCCGATCGAGTGCGCGGCCGCCCTCGCCGCGACCGGGACCGAGGAGGACGGCGCGGTGCTCACCTTCATCGGAACGCCACGAAGGGATTCGGCGGGAAGGCCGGTCGAGCACCTCTTTTACGAGGCCTACGAGGGGATGGCGCTCAAAGAGATGGATAGGATCGCCGACGAGGCGCTCGCCGCCTGGCCCATCACCGACTGCATGATCATTCATCGCACGGGGCGGGTCGATCCCGGACAGGCGAGCATTCTGATAGCGGTATCGGCACGTCACAGGGATGAGGGTTTCGCGGCGCTCCGGTTCATCATCGACACCGTGAAAAAAACGGTGCCGATATGGAAGAAGGAAGCGTATGCCGACGGGTCGGAGTGGGTTTCCGACAGGGTTTAACCGCGCGCGGCCGGCCCCGGCTCTTCGATACGGGAAAAAACCTCGCTGGCCTTGCCGTAAAACATCTCGGCCTTCTCTCGTGTAATTCCCGTCCCTTTACGCGCCGGACCTTCGGGCATGGCCAGAAGGGCGCCGATATCGAGCGCGCTCCAGCCTGTCGGCTCGAAATAGCGTTCGGCAAGCTCGATGATTTTCGCGGGATCGTCTGAATCCGTACCCTCTTCGAGCAGAAGCATGCGTACCGCGTAAAACATGGAAAGATAGGAATACCTGACCACTTCGCCGTACTGGCCCTTCCGAAGCATGATCGAGGCCAGTTCGAGCTTCTCCCTGCTCTTGGACAGTCGAAAACCGCGTGTGTGCTCGGGCGTGGTTTCCATGCGCGTAGTGTCCGTCGTTCCATTCATAATAGCAAGTCTTTTTCTCGGGATGCTCTTTCCAATTCATTGGATTGTCCCCGTACCTGCAGAACCTCGCCTCTACCCACAAGTCATCTGAACGCCCCCCATACCCCCCCACAGGGGGACAATGACATGTAGTTATAAGAAAAAATACCATTTACAGAAGTTTTGAAGTCCCCCTCCGGGGGATTTAAGGGGCCGCAGGGTTGAATCGTGAGAAGTGGGCGCAAGTGAGCCTGCGGAACAAGGGTTTCAACCCCCTGCTCTGAAAGGATGAAGGCCTGCGACATCAATTGCATATGGGCCTTGTTTCGGACGCATAAATTATTGACATATCCCGCCGTATGGGGCCATTCTCCAAAGTCGAAACGCACCGGCGTGAGGCGTAATCGGTCTGTTGTGACGAAATGAAGAATTCGATTCTCGAGGCACACGGCATGTTTCATGACGGCGAAAGGAAGGTTCAATATACATGAATGACCACAGGATCGCAGTGCTTCTCGGCGACGGCATGGCGGATTATGCCATCGACTCGCTTGACGGCAAAACGCCGCTTGAGGCCGCCGATACTCCCAACATGGATTACCTCGCCGGAAACGGCCTGCTGGGCCTCGCCAAAACAGTGCCCGACGGCATGCCCCCGGGAAGTGACACCGCGAGCATTTCGGTGTTCGGGTATGACCCGCGGGATGTCTATACGGGGCGCGCGCCGCTGGAGGCGCTCAACATGGGGATAGATTTGGGCCCGCGCGACGTGGCGTTTCGCTGTAACCTGGTGACGATCGATGACGACGGTGTTCTCGTCGATTTCAGCGCGCACCATATCGAGACCGAATTTGCTCATGCGGTGATTCGGGAGTTCGCGTCGGTTATGGGAACGAAATCATTCGAGTTCCATCCGGGTGTTTCATACCGGCATATCCTGGTGTGGCGGGACTATCCGCACGATGATCTGGCCGATACCACGCCGCCTCACGATATACAGGGACAGGGCTCGGACCTGCACCGGCCGCGCGGTCCCGGTGCGGAGACGCTTAATCGTCTGATGGATGAATCGATGCGGGTGATCCGGTCATCGCCGGCGATCAACAAGGCGTTGGCGCGCTATCGCGGGAGGCCCGTTTCGGCCTGGCTGTGGGGGGCGGGGCGGAAGCCCTCAATGCCGTCTCTCCGGGAGCGCTTCGGGCTCTCGGGCTACACCATATCGGCGGTGGACCTCATTCATGGCATCGGTCGGGCGGTGGGGCTCTCGCCGCTGTGGGTCGACGGAGTGACCGGTTACCTGGATACCAATTACCGCGGCAAGGCCGATGCGCTCCTTTCCGCGATGGAGCGCGCCAATTTCGTGTTCCTGCACGTGGAGTCCCCCGACGAGTCGGGCCACGAGGGAAACCTCGAGCACAAGATGAAGGCCATCGAGGATTTCGACGCCATGGTGGTCGGGCGGGTGATGGAAGGGATGCGCCGCTATGATGATTACACCCTGCTCGTGATGCCCGACCATCCGACCCCGGTCAGCCTTCGCACGCATACCTCCGACCCGGTGCCCTTCTGTATATATTCGCCACGGGGAATCGCCGTGCGCGATTACCGTCGGGACGGCATAAGCGGTTTCAACGAACCGTCCGCCGGGAAAACCGGCCTGTACGTCGGGGAGGCTCACCGCCTCATGGAAATAATGATTAATAAAAGCTTTTAAACGGTGGACCATGAAACGTTCGACGATTATCGGAATCATCATCCTCGCCGTCGCGCTCGTCGCGCTCGTCGCCTGGGCGCTCCTGCGGGGGTACGACCTCGAGGACGCCATAGACAGGTACGACAGCGGCAGGTACCTCTCGGCGATTGAAATACTCGGCCGCCTCCTGCGCACCGCCGACTACGACGCCGGTGAGAAGATCTATTATTACCGCTGCAGGGCCCTCAACGGCCTTGCGGAAGAGCTCGAGCGCAAATACGGCGACGAGCTGCGCGCCGCGGCCTCGGATAACACCGACGAGCGCGCCAGGGAAAAGGAACGGACCTACCTGGAGAAAAAGCTTGCGAAGATAAACGACAGGATCGGCGCCGACCTGACGCTCGTTATCGATAAAAAAATGGGGAGAATCGTTTCGCGCGGAAAATTTTACGATGAGTTCGCCGCGCGCTACAAGGGCAGCCGGTATATCGAGGACCTGGATTTCGAGGAGCTGAAAAAGATCGAGCGCCTGGAGCCGGGACGGCTGCTCGGCGCCATCGCCGGTTTTTCCGCGCGCTATCCCGGCACCATTCACCTCGGTCCCATTGTACGGGCGATTTTCTCCGTGCTCGGGGAGGGGAGCGTTACGGTGAAGGAACGGGAGGGTCTCGTCAGGGAGCTCGTCGTCGAGTATGCCCGGCGGTATCCGACCAGCGCAGAGGTGCAACGGTTGTTTACCTGTGTGGGCGATGATGTCAATCTGCGCAACTCGCCCGGAATAGAAGGGCAGGTTGTGGGCAAGATAGCCCGGGATGAGATCGTCCTGCAGCTCGAAAAATCGATGGATACCGCGCAGGTGGGTGATGTCCGCGACCACTGGTACCGTGTGGCGACCATGGGAGGGCTGCGAGGATGGATATTCGGAAAATTCCTCAAACCGATCGAGGTGATGCCTTACAAGGAGGACAGGGCCGGCATATCATGGGCGGTCGAGGACCGCTTTTCGGAATGGGACGATTCGTACACGCCGAAGAACTGGATGCACATGGAGAACGCCGATCGATCGTCCGTATCCTTCGCGGGCCCCGGCGGAGCCAAAATCCTCAGACTGAACGCGGTCAAGGGAAAGACCACGGGCCTCTTCCGGCGCTTCGATCCGGGAACGAGTTTCGCGCTCGGAGTGCGGGCGCGGATGATCGCCGGCGATTCGGTGGTCCTGATCGCGAAGGGTGTCGGAGGAGGGAAGAGTTACGCGCTTACCATACGCGGCGAGGAGATCGAATTGTCCGGCAGAAAGATACCGCTGCACACTTCGGACTGGCACGATTATACGATCGAAAGCAAGGACGGAGGTCATGCGCGCCTTCTTGTTGACGGTGAACCGGTGCTGAGCAGGATACCGCCGACCGGGAGCGCGGTGTTCTCGGGAGGCGGTATTTATTGCCTGTACACCGGCGAGGACGAGGCGGCGCTCGTTGAGGTCGAATACATCAGGCTGAGATAAAAAAAGCGGCATCGGGCGATGCCGCTTTCTGGTGTTTTACCCGGGCTCTTCTACCACTCGTCGCTCTGGCGGTCCGTATATTTTTCGCGCACCAGCGCGATAATATCGTCCATATAGAAGTAGTTCCAGATGGGAAGGCGCCCGGTGTTTCCCGGCTTGTAAAGGAACTTCATGATCTCGAGCTGACGCTTCTGGGTGAGGAACTTGTCTTCCTGGGACACCTGGTCGGACAGTGTGACGGTCATTTTTCTCCATCCGAGGAAGTTCAACTTGCCGATCGGGATCCGGTGGACCTTGGCGTCGGCGTCTTTAAGGAACATTGAAAGCTCTCCCGAGAAGTTCTTGCCGTATACCCATATCGAAATGGATTTGCAGAACTTGTCTATGATCAGGGTTTTGGGGGGATTTATTGTAAGGTTGTCGCCCTGCTTTCCATATATCTTCGCACCGAGATATTTTTTCGAGTTGCTGATCGGCGCGGGGAACTGGTCCCGGATCGAGATGCTCGCCTGCTGTTCGCCGGACTTCGTGAAGCTTATGTCCTTGTCCGAGTATTGAGTCGTCTCGAAGTCCTCGACGGTTAATTCGGAATAAAGCTGGTCGCCGGTGACCACTTTGTCGGTTGCGGCGGGTTTTTCGGCGGGCTTTTCCTGCGAGTAAACGGGCAAAAGCGCCATGAGAAGAATAAGCGAGAAAAGTACACTTCGTTTCATGTAACGCATCCCTCCAGTAAATTAATTAAGGTCGCCGCATAATCCGCGAACACGGGCCGTTCGTCCGCCCACGGTGGGGAAATCCCGCGCTCTGCGGTCGCGCGATAATCCGGTTCTAACGGTTCCGCATTGAGACCTGCTGCAATCTCCCCCCACACCGTCCATTCGCCCGCCGTCCGGCGGGAAAAATCCTTGAATATTCCGGTTGGGCAACAGCCTAAGTATGGAAACAATTCATGATAGATCAATATATTTGAAGTATATTCCCGGCGCCGGCGTATGTCAATCAATAATCGGGGACGGCGGCGGTATTGGAGTTAACCGATTATTTATTTATGGAATGTATCTAAATGGTTGCATTTGATGTCTCAATTTTAAATACTTTGCATCACCGGCCGCAACCGTCCGGCTAATGGGAATGAGCGGAAGAAAAAACGGGTTAACACGGTTTATAATCGCCGCGCTTGTGCTGTTCGCGGCGCCGGGCGCCGCGCGCGCGGCCGTCGATTCGGGCTATGAATGGTTCTGGGTCTTCTACGAGAAGGACGCGGCACGCCCGTACTCCAGCATCGTGTACCGGCCTTTTTATATGCGAAACGCATACTCCGGCGGCAAAACGTTCCGGGCCTCGCTTATGCCGGTCGTATACTGGGAATACGCTACGGCCCGAAAGACCGAATGGAAATCCCTGCTGGGCTTCGTCCACTCGGTCGATTACAGGCACCCCGACGGCCGACCGGACTACGATCTCGGCGTCTTCCCGCTGCTGTATTACGGCGACTCGCCCGACAGACGCGACCGTTATTTTCTGATGATGCCGATCGGCGGCACCGTAAAAGGAAAGCTCGGACAGGACAGGATCTCCCCGTGGATATTCCCAGGCTTTCTCCTGTTCTTTCTGTATCCGCCGGCAACCGCCTGGCAGGCGCTGTTATGCCTGGCCGCATCGTTCGTGCCGGTATATGTCGATTACCAGTCGCGTGATTACAGCGCGTTCGGAATACTGTGGCCGCTCGTGCAGAGAGGGAAAAGCCCCGACCGGGACGACTTCAGAATACTTCCGTTATACGCGCATAATTACAAGCGCAACGCGTACGACAATTACTCGGTTTTGCTGATCGGCAATTACCAGAACGTCTATATGAAGGATGACAACCAGAAGACCCTTTTCGTATTTCCCTTTTACGGCAGACGGTGGAACACATCGGACAAGGCGGGCGCATCGACGCTTTTCTGGCCGTTCTTCTCCTGGGGATACAATATGAAATCGGGCGATTACGCGCTCAACTTTCCCTGGCCCCTGGTAATGATACAGGACTGCGCGGACCCGTACATCTACAAACGCATTTATTTTCCCTTCTATGGCAGGTACGTTTTTCGAAACAGTGAGATGTCGTTCGCAACGCCGCTCCATTTCCGGCTGACGAAAAAAAACGAATCCATGCGGAGCGATTATACCGTCAACGCGCTTATTGTATGGTACTTCAAGCGGGACTATCATCACGGGCCCGATCCCTATTACGGTAATTCGTGGCGCTATTTCAAGATCTGGCCGCTGTTTCAGTACGAGCGCGACGACCGCGGGAACATGTCGTTCTCGGCGCTCTCGCTGCTTCCGTTCCGCGATCCGGACGGCTATGAACTGTTATACCAGCCGTTCTGGACGCTGTTTGAATACCGGCGGTTCGAATCGGGCGAGAAGCGTTTCGGTGTTCTGCTTCGCACCTATTACCAGGCGTGGAGCGCGGACTTCCTTGACATACGGGTCCCGATTCTTTTCAGCTTCCGCAGCTCAAAAGATGAATTGACGAAATGGTCTTTTCTGTGTTCCATGTTCGCCTATACGCGGAGCGGAAGCCGGAAAAAAATCAACGTGTTGTGGATACCCATTACGATCGAGAAAGGGGACCCGGCCGAAGAACGGCACGCGGGACGTGATGAGATCGAGGACGTCGACCGGAGCGGTCCGGTTTTTCCGCCGCCGGCCTCCCCGAGCGCCCGGTGGGCGCTCGGGGAGGCCTGGCGAACGGACTGTGTGCGGTATTCAAAGGCGGTATTTTAAAATGGAACGGAAACGGGCGGGATGAACGGCGGGATAAACAACACGGCTCGCGCTCTGATCGGTCTCCTCGATCTGATCGGCTCGCGGGTGATGGAATTCCTCGACCAGGCGGGCTTCACCATCCTGCTGCTCGCCCGCGCGTTCTATTATCTGAAAGAGGCGCCGCCGAAGGCGCGGGAGATCGTCACCCAGATGTACTTTGCCGGCGTGAAGACCCTGCTGGTATGCTCGCTGGTCGGCGTCTTCACGGGAATGATCCTCGCGCTACAGACGGGGATAGAGCTGCAGAACTTCGGGATGCAGTACCAGATAGGCCATCTCATTGTCGCGTCGATGACCAGGGAGATGGGCCCCTTTATGGCCGCGATCATCATTACGGCGTCGGTCGGCTCGGCCATGGCGGCCGAGATCGGCACAATGAAGGTCTACGACGAAATCGACGCGCTCGAGATGATGTCGATAAGCCCGGTGAAGTTTCTCGTTATGCCCAGGGTCGTTGCGCTCGCCACCATGATGCCGGTGGTTTCCATCTACATCATCGTCCTCGCCTGCCTGGGCGGCGCCGTGGTCGCGAATTCGATACTCAATGTATCGTTTAACGTGTATATGAAGCACCTTTACAAGGGGATACACTTCAAGCCTATATACGTGGGGCTGCTCAAGGCGTTCGTGTTCGGCCTCATCATCTCGGGGGTGAGCTGCGCTTACGGCCTGCGGGCGACGAGCGGAGAGCTCGGGGTGGGGCACGCAACACGCTCGTCGGTGGTGGCGTCCTTCCTCCTGGTGCTCATCATCGGCTATTTCATCACCGCGCTTTTTTACGGATGACCATGATAGAGTTCGTAAACGTGCATAAATCGTTCGGTCCGAAGCGGGTGCTCGGTGGTTTCAACCTTACAATAGAAAAAGGGGAGACCTTCGTCATCATCGGCCAGTCGGGCATAGGGAAGACCGTGGCGCTCCGGCACGTCGCGGGGCTGCTCCAGCCGGATACGGGAGCGGTACGCGTGGATGGCGTACAGGTGAACGGTGCGTCGCCGGGGACCATGCGGAAACTGCGCGAGCGCATGGGGGTGCTCTTCCAGTCCGGCGCGCTCATCAACTGGATGACGGTGGCCGAAAACGTGGCGCTCCCCCTCTCGGAACACAGGCGGTTCCCGAAAAAGGAGATCGACCGCCTGGTCGACGAAAAGCTCGAGCTTTTGGAGCTTGGCGACGCGAAGCGGAAGACCCCGTCGGAGATCAGCGGCGGCATGAAAAAGCGAGTGGCACTTGCGCGGGTGCTCATGAGCAATCCGGACATTATCCTTTACGACGAGCCCACCACGGGTCTCGATCCGGTGATGTCCATGGTGATCAGCGATCTCATCCGGCAGATGCAGCGTGATTTCGGGGTAACGTCGCTCGTGGTGACGCACGACATGAAAAGCGCCTTCTATGTCGGGGACAGGATCGGGATGCTCTACGGCGGAGAGCTGGTGCAGGTCGGCTCGCCCTGGGAGATCAAGGGCACGGAAAATGCCGTGGTCAGGCAGTTCATCAACGGCGAGATGGAAGGACCCATCCGCGCGCAGTGAGCCCGCGGCATGGCCACGGGGGCGTGATGGCGGACCGGTCTGGAAGCGGACGGCAGGGCCATATATTGGAGGTATGCAAAATGCGGATTAAAAACGAAGTCGCGGTGGGTTCGCTCTTCATGGTCGCCATGATCGTGCTCGGCTATTTCACCATAATGGTCAAGGACGAGATATTCGAGCCCAAGGACCACTACGTGTTGCACGCGATCTTCTCCAACGTCGAGGGGCTTGAGGTCAAGGACGACGTGAAGGTGAGCGGCGTGCGCGCCGGCGTGGTCGACCGGATTGTTCTCGAAGAGGAATACATCTCGGTGTACATGAAGATGTACAGCCGTTTCGCGATGTTCGAGAATTATCGTATCAAGATTGCCGCCGAATCGGCGCTGGGCGGCAAGTTCATCGCCATATACCCCGGCGAGCGGGAGAGGGTGGGCCGCAAATTCAGCGAGATCGATTACCGCACCAACATGAAGGGCATTTCCGGTGACGATCCGATCGCCCTGTTCTCGGACCTTGTAAACGAGAACCGCGAAAACATCTACGAAACGATCCGTAATATCCAGCAGATAACCTCAAAGATGAACTCCGGCCAGGGGACGCTGGGTCAGCTCATCAACGACAAGCGGGTGCATGAAAACGCCAATGACCTTATCCGCGAGCTCAGAGACACCATGGAGGACGCGCGCGAACAGGCGCCGATTACCAGCTTTATCCGCGCGGCGCTGACCGCCTTCTAGCGGGCGGGCTTTTTTTGCTATTGACTTTTTGTCCCGCTTTTGTAGGCTTTGCCGAGGCGCCGGAAAGGGTGTCGGCGCACGCGTTAAGCCCGCGTTTAGTAAATTTGGTTTTTCTGGATACTCTGTCATGAAACTTCGGAGAACGCTGCTTGCGGCTTCCCTCTTGATCGTATTCCTCGTACCGCCGGCGCCCCGCGCCGGGGCGTATAAGTTCGAATTCACCACCGTGAGCGATGTCGTTAAAAGGATACGCCAACGCTTCGGGGAGGTCGAATCGTACCAGGCTTCATTCCGGATAGTTTCCGAGAGGACCGGCAAGAAGAGCCAGCAAAGCGGTACGGTGCGTTATAAATCGCCCGACAGGATGCTCGTCGAGTTCGACCAGCCGCCGGGACAGAAGATAATCACTACCGGCTCCACTATGTGGGTCTATATTCCCTCTATGAACGTGGTCGCGGAACAGGATCTCAAGTCGCAATCCGACTCGATTTTCGGGGCAGGCAGCAGGAGCGGCCTACAGCGGCTTTTCACCAGGTATCATTACAAGTTCGCCTCGCGCGAACAGCCCGAGACACAGAAGGATGGTTCGAAGAAATATACGCTCTTTCTGCAGATGAAAGAAAGCAGGAGCGGTTTCAGGACACTCCGTTTGTGGGTGTCCGAAGATTACATGATCACCCGCGCGGAGGGCGAGACGTCCGCCGGTAAAAAGGTCGAGATCGATTTTTCGAACATACGGACGGACATCGACCTGCCCAACGGCATTTTCAAATTCGAACCGCCGTCAAGAGTCAGAGTCATCAAGAATCCAATGATATCCGAGGAGTGAGGAAGTGGATACGATAGGCGAAAAGCTGAGGAGCACGCGCGAGGCCAAAAAACTCAGCCTCAAGGACGTGGCGAAGGACACCAATATTTCGGTTACATATATCGCGGCGCTGGAAAACGAGGAATTCGACCGTTTGCCCGGAGAGACGTACGTTACGGGTTTCATGAGGAGCTACGCCGATTACCTGAAGCTCGACGCGGACGAAATAATACAGCACTACAAGGCATTCAAGATCGGTGAGAGCGCAACGCCGCTCGAAGAGCTCACGCGATCCACGCGCACGCCGGTGTTCATAAACCTGGTGGCGCTGTACCGGCAGTACCGGAACGTGGTGCTGATCGCCGGGGGCGCGCTGGGGGTCGTCCTCATTATGTGGATGTTCGTTTCCCTTTTCTCATCCAGCATCGACGTAGGCGGGGGCGATTCCATATCCAGCATCCAGGACGAATACAACCGTTCGAAGCAGAATATCGGCATTGAAAACATACGCAATCTGCAACTCGCCAACGACAGCGGTTTCACGCTGCTGTATGGGAGCGAGGCTGTCCAGTTTATGGTGGACAACAAGGAGGTACTCCTCCTGCTCAAGGAAATCAAGAAGGACTCGGTCGTGGTGGAGCTGTTGCCGGGTGAGCGCGGCGAGACGCTCGAAATGGACAAGCCGGTCGCAGTGAAGCTTCCGGAATTCGCCCGTGAGGTGATGTTCACGCTCAAGGGCCTTACCGAGAACAGGGCGAAGATCCAGATCGTGCTGGGGCAGAAGCCGGAGGCCGAGGCGAAAGACGTCGCCGTGGAGAGGGGCGTGGATATAAACGCGGACAATACGCGGGTGGTGGCACAGAACGAGAAGAACCTTAAAATCGTCTTCGAGGCCGAATTCATCCAGAAGAGCTATTTCGAACTGTACCTGGACGGAGCCGAGAAACGCCGCGGGTTCATAGCCGCCGGCACCCGCGAGCGCTGGGAGGCGACGGAATTCATCCAGGTCAAGATCGGCAACGCCGGGGGGCTCAAGGCGCGCATAAACGGTAAAGACTATAACTTCGGACTGCCCGGCCAGGTGGCCAACAAGGTCATCACCTGGAAAAAAGACATAAACAATCCCAACGTTTATCAGATCGTGATCAAAGACTGGTAAGTGTTCCAAGCGCCGGATATAAGTTTTTACATCATCTCCCTGGGGTGCGCGAAGAACCTCGTCGATTCCGAGCGGGTCAACGGTGAGATGCGCGCCATCGGCTTTCAGACGGCGCCCTCGCCGGAGGAAGCAAACATTCTGATCGTCAACACCTGCGGTTTCATCGAGGAGGCGAAGAAGGAATCGATCGAGGTGATCCTCGACGCCGCCGAAATCGGGGATGGTATTCGTTCCGGCTTCGGTCGAAAGCTCGTGGCCGCGGGTTGTCTCTCCCAGCGCTATCGCCATGAGGTGGCGGCCGACATCCGCGAGATAGATTTTATATACGGAATCATAGACGATGGTTTTGTCCCCGCGCTTTGCGACGCGTTCGGGATCGCTCCCGCGGGCGCCGTCGGCGGTCACGTGCGCAAGCTGCCGCTTATAGAGGCTCTTCCGTATCGATACATCAAGATAGCCGAGGGCTGTTCGAACAACTGCAGCTACTGCGCGATTCCGCTCATCCGCGGCCCGATGGTGTCGTTCCCACCAGAACGTATAATGGAGGATGCGGAAGCGGCCGTGAGCGACGGCGCGAAGGAGCTCATCGTCATCGCCCAGGACATCGCCTCGTACCGGCACGGGCGGACCGACCTTGCCGACCTCGTTCGGCGCGTTTCAGAAATTCGAGGTGTCGAGTGGGTCCGGCTTCTCTACTGCCATCCCGACCATATCGATGGGCGCATCATCGATCTGCTCCGCGATAATGAACGGATCGTCAAATACATCGATATACCGTTTCAGCATGCGAGCCGCTCCATTCTTTATTCAATGGGGCGAAAGGGCGACGCGGCGATGCACCTGGCCCTTGTGGAGGAGCTCCGTGCGCGGGTGGCGGGCATTCGAATACGCTCGACCTTCATGGTCGGGTATCCCGGGGAGACCGACGGGGATTTCGGGGAGCTTATGCGGTTTGTTGAGCGGGCTGCGCTCGACCGGGTGGGCGCGTTTGTCTATTCTCCGGAAGAGGGTACGCGGGCGGTGGAGATCGATCAACGGGTGGCGCCGGCGGTCGCCCGCAGGCGCCACGCGCGCCTCATGAAGCTGCAGCAGGGGATTTCGGCGAAGAGCATGGAGCGCCTCGTCGGCCGGACGGTACGTGTGCTCGTTGAGGAGCGAATCGACGAGCATACCTGGGCCGGCAGGACCGAATACGACGCGCCCGAGGTGGACGGCATTTTTTACTTGACCGGCGGTAATGTTTCGATTAATTCGATTGTGAAAGCCCGGGTCACAGGCAGTACTGAATACGATGCAAGCGGGGTTCTGGTGTGAATATTCGCGGTCTCCTGGAGGTGCCCAATTTACTCTCCCTTTTGAGGATTGTGCTCATCCCCGTCTTTTTGTACTTTATCTTCATCCCGACGATGGAGCACCGCCTGTGGGCGCTGGTCGTTTTTATCTTCGCGTCGATCACCGATTTTCTCGATGGTTGGAGCGCCCGCAAACTGCACCAGGAATCCGATCTCGGCAGGTTCCTCGATCCGCTGGCCGACAAGGCGCTGGTCATCGCGGCGCTTACCGCCTTTCTCATTCTCGATCCCTTTATTCCACTCTGGATGATGGTTATCATAGTCGGGCGCGATGTGCTCATAACGCTCATGCGCTATCTTGCCATTAAAAAGGGCACCACGCTTGTAACCAGCAGTTTCGGCAAAATCAAGACGGCTTTCCAGATGGTCTCAATCATCGTCATTATAATGGTGTTCGTTTTCAGGCGCGCGGGAGTGGGCCGGTACGCCACCGACGAATTTCTCAAGATCGTCCGCGTTTATGAGATCATGACATCCTCCATCCCGGACAAATGGCTCATCATCGGTCCGTATTGTCTCATGCTCATCGTAACGCTCCTCACGGCGTTTTCCGGTATCCGGTATATAATGACCAACTGGCGGCTTTTTCTGCCGCCGTATTCGAAAAGAGACAGTGCCGCATAATGTGGTGGAAGGAACTCCTTTTTACCGGCCTGTATACGGGGTATTTCCCGTGGATGCCCGGAACGGCGGGGAGTTTTTTCGCGATGATGCTCTATTTTACGGGATATTGCCTTTTCGGAGAGGCGGTCGTCTGGATCAACGCCGCCGCCGTGCTCCTTATGCTGTACCCCGGCGTGAAGCTCAGCGAAGCGGGCGAGCGTTTTTTCGTGGAAAAGGATCCGCCGCAGATAGTGCTGGACGAGATGCTGGGGTACGGGATCGCGGTGCTTTTCCACCCATTCAACTGGAAGGTGGCTGTTCTCGCGTTTCTGACCTTCCGCGTTTTCGACATACTCAAGCCATGGCCGACGCGCAGGCTGCAGGCGATGAAAGGCGGGCTTGGCGTCATGATCGATGACTGGGTGGCCGGAGCCTGTACCAGCGCGATCATCGTCGGGCTGAAGCTGCTTCTGCCGGCACTCGGTATCGCGGCGTTATAATCGCTCCGGCCGCGGGGGAGACAGACCGTCTGCGCGCCGGCCAACGGCACCGCCGGATGCCGTATTTTTTCGATTGGGGAGTAAACCTATGAAAAGCGGATTTGTGGTGCGCGGCGCGGCCGTATTGTTTCCGGTTATCCTGCTGTGCTCCTCGGCGGTCGCGGCCGTAGGCGGGAAACCAATCACGTCCAAAAACCCGGTGGCGGTTGAAAGAGCGGACCAGTGCGTCGATTGTCATAAATCGCTGGGGGGCAGGCACGCCGCCATCGTCGATCAATGGTCGGGAAGCGTCCATGCACAGAACGGCCGCCGATGCAATGCCTGCCACAAGGGAAACGACGCGATAAACGATGCCGGTCTCGCCAAAAGCAAGACGGGCGGCTTTATGGGAAAACCGTCAAAAAAGGAAAATCCCGTCTTTTGCGGCCGTTCAGAATGTCACGACACGGCCCTCCAGCATTTCAGGAAAAGCCCGCACTACGACTCAGTCATTAAGAAGGGCGCGCCATCGTGTGTGAGCTGTCACGGCGACCATAACATCCAGCGCTCGTCGATCAACATCATCAGCGACAAGACCTGCTCGGGCTGTCATTCGGTGGAGCATTCGCGCCAGATCATCTCCTCCATCTTCTCGACCGAAAAGGAACTCGAATTCATCGAAACCAACATCCGCTTCCTCGAATCAAAGAGGGCCGACGTGCAAAACGAGCTCTCGCAGATGGAGAAGATCACGAGCCTTTTCCACCAGATGGTCCACGTCTTCTCGCGCGAGGAAATACAGTCCACCAAGAAGATCGTCGATCTTGAAATCGCCTCGTTGAAAAACATCGTGTTGATGAAGGTCGACGTTTCGCGACGGATGGATATCCTTTACATCATCACCGTCGCAGTGTGCTTGATAATCGTCTTCGGTCTCGCCTTTTACGTATTCTGGATGCTGTCGCGCCGGCCCAGGCGGTGAGGCGGCTGTCCGATGCGGGACCACCTGTTCAATACGGACAAGATCGCGTACGTTAAAGGCGCAAGGCCCGACGTCTCCTGCATTCTCTGTGCAATCGCCGCGGGCGATCCCCGGCTCGAGATCCTCGAGGTGCTTCGAACCGGACTCTGCATGGTTTCGATAAACCTCTATCCTTTCAATACGGGACATCTCCTGGTCTTTCCTCTCCGGCATGTAGAGGACTACACGGGACTGAGCGACGGGGAGGCCCTCGAGGTGCACCGACTTACCTCGCTCATGATTTCCGCCGTTAAGGAAGAGTTTTCCCCGGCCGGCTTTAACCTCGGGTGGAACCTTGGATGCGCGAGCGGAGCGAGCATCGCCCATCTGCACCAGCATATCGTCCCCCGCTATGAAAACGAACTCGGGTTCCTCGACGTGCTTGCCGGCACACGGGTTGTGGTCGTGGATCCGCGCGACGCCCTGGGGCGCCTGAAGAAGCGGATCCTCGAAATCGGGGGGCCGGTGTAAAAAAAGCGCACGTCGGAAAAATTTTATTCTTCGGGGCCATATTTTCGTTTATATTATAGGGGACCAATCCAGGGAGGGGGGAGAGCGATGAAACTGCAGCCTGTGGCCGTGTGTCTGGTCGTATTTAGCGCGCTGTCGGCGTGCGGGGACATATCCTGTCCCATGTCGAGCCCCCTGCGCTCCGTCAAGTCCAGTGCGATCGCCGATTTAAAGAAAAAAGCCGCAGAATATGAAGCCCGGCTTGCCAAAGGGGACCGGCCCGACCGCCTCGGTCAGATATATTATGATCTCGGCCTCAAATACGTTGAGGATGGGAACTGGGACCAGGCCATAGCCTCGTTCGGAAAGGCCATGGAGTTCGGGAAAAAGTCGGCGGCACTGCAGTATTACGCGGCCGTATCGTACGCCAACCGGGGCAAGGATCTTGGAAAAGATGAGGATATCCGCAGGGCCGAATACCATTACCGTCAGGCGATTGGCATTAATCCCGATTACCTTGACGCACACTATGGTCTGGCCATTCTGGTATATTACGAAAAGGGCGATACGGCGCTTGGAACCTCGATGATGGAACAGGTGGTCGCCCGCGGCGGTACCTATTACCGGGCTCATTTTGCGCTCGGTAAAATCTATTACGAGCAGGGAAAACCCGAGAAGGCGCTGTCGGTATACGAGGCCCTTTGCTCGGAGCTTGAGCGAAAGTCGGACGATTCCACGCTGATACGGGAATATCGCCAGCAGTGCGGCGATAACGTCCGACAGCTCATGAAGGAGCTCTCCAGAAGTTGAGCGGCACTGAACGCGACATCCTGTGCGCCATTGCCCTTTCGGTCTCTTCGTCCCCCGCGGGAAACGACCTGTGGGAGGCGCCCTCGTTCCCCGATGCGTCATCGGCCTGGGAGGCCCTTGCCGGAGGAGACCGGCTTGTCACGCAGGCGTACATCACCGCACGGTATTCCCCCCGCCCGATACAGGCCGCCGAGCAGATACTGAAGGTGTGCCGCAAAAAGTCGATACGGGTCGACACCTGCTGGGACGCCCGTTATCCGAAGCTTCTGAAAGAGATATCCCGCCCGCCGCTTGTCCTCTACGCGCAGGGAGGGACCGCCGTCGAGAATAGCATCGCGATTGTGGGTACAAGGAAGGCCGATCCCGGAGCCAGGGAGACGGCGCGCCGCATCGCCTCGGAGCTTGCCTCGAGCGGTTTTTCCGTGGTCAGCGGCATGGCGGTCGGCGTGGACAGGGAGGCGCACGAGGGGGCTCTCTCCGGCGGAGGAATGACGGTGGGAGTTCTCGCCAACGGCATCGACATCTTCTATCCCGCCGCCAACAGCGATCTGTACAGGATGATACTCGCGGACGGCCGTTCCACGCTCTTGTCCGAATACCCGCCCGGTATTATGGCGGGCAGGTGGACCTTCGCACGTCGAAACCGTATAATAAGCGGGCTGTCGCTGGGCACCGTCGTCGTGAAGGCGGGAACGAAGAGCGGCGCGCTCATCACCGCCCGCTACGCGCTTGAGCAAAACCGCGAGGTCTTCGCCTGCCCGGGGCCGGCCTTCGACGAAAGCTATTTCGGGTGCAACGGACTGATAAGGGAGGGGGCGCAGATCGTGTCTTCGACCGAGGACATAGTGAGCCAGTTCTCGGCCGCGACCGCCGGAGCAGCGCGAGTCCCGGTCGATTCGGCGCCGGCCCGCGACGAAGACGATTCCATCGGCCCGCTTGAACGCGAGATTCTCGGCCTGCTCGGCGGGGACTCCGCGGACATCGACGCGCTGGTCAGGAGTTCGGGGCAAGACGCGGCATCGGTGAATGAAACACTGGTGCTGCTCGAGCTATCGGGAAAAATCATCAGGGCCGGTACCCGCGTGGAGAGGCTCAAGACAGGGCCCACGACATGAAGATGAAATACGCATTTTTAGTGCTGCTGTGCATCGTGCTTGCGGTATCCGTTTTACAGATGTTTTCCGTCCCCCCATACGCCGGAGACGTCCATGCCCTTTACCGTTCGGGATATTTTATCGAGCTCGAGAAGGGATTCGACGTTATTAAAAGCGCGTTTGTCGAAACGAAGATATACGGCCGTACCGTTTCCGCCTGGATACTTCTGGAAGATGTCGGTGCGCGGCACGGGATCGATATCCGGGTGTACAATGCCTCAGGCCTCAGGGTCAAGGCGCCCGGTGAGGCCGAAAACGGAGGCGACGAACGCGTTGTGCGCGTATTGAACTCGGCGGAGCCGGCCGTGTATTCGGAGATTATCGGGGGCAGGTATTACTCGGCCGTCCCCGTTTTTATGGAAGACCGCTGCCGTTTCTGCCACGATTCGCGCTCGGGCAAAAAACTGGCGGGGGTACTCACCTTCGAAAGGGACTTCGACGCACTCGTCTATTACGGCGCCGAGCGTGTTATCATTTTCGCCGTCATTTCGGCCGCGCTGTGTCTTCTGATTTTTTTAACCCTCCGCTGGGAGCCAGGCAGGAGGCTAAAAGAACTGTTTGACAAATAAATGATAGTCTGTGGTTCTTGCTTTTAATTGCCGCGCGTCCGCAGTGTGCGTGGCGCGTTTTCACACGGGAAAAGGGAGTTGCGCCCGGTCCCGACGGGAGTCAATCCACGGTCACGTACGCAGCCGCTTCATTTACCGACGGCAGTCGGGGGTAAAGAGGTGTATAAAAGGAAATGTATAAGAATAAATGGAGAAAGACGGGAAAACGCTTATCATCGTAGAGTCGCCCTCCAAGGCCAAGACCATTAACAAGTACCTGGGCGGTAAATATATCATCTCGTCGTCCATGGGGCACATCATCGACCTGCCGAAATCGAGGCTGGCGGTGAACGTCGACGATAACTTCACTCCGGAATACATCACCATCCGCGGAAAAGCGAAGATTCTGAACGATCTGAAGAAGAAGGCGGGGCAGGCATCGAGGGTGCTGCTCGCGACCGACCCGGACCGCGAGGGCGAGGCCATCTCGTGGCACCTCGCAAATGCGCTTCGGCCGAAGAACGATAACATACTGCGCATCGAGTTCAACGAGATCACCGAGACGGCGATACTCGAGGCGGTCAGACACCCGCGCGACATAGACATGAGCCTGGTAAACGCGCAGCAGGCCCGGCGCATCCTTGACCGCATAGTCGGCTACAACATCAGCCCGATTCTGTGGCGAAAGGTCAAGAAGGGACTTTCCGCCGGCAGGGTGCAGTCGGTCGCTCTTCGCGTTATATGCGAGCGCGAAAAAGAAATCGAGTCCTTCGCCCCCGAGGAATACTGGTCGCTCGACGCGGTTCTCGAATTGAAGGGAAAGAAGTTCACGGGGTCGTTTTACTCGCTCGAGGGCGAAAAGACAAAACTTAAGACAAAGGCCGATGTGGACGCAGTTCTGGAGCGCCTGGGCGATGGCCCGTTTACGGTAAAGAGCGTACAGCGCAAGGAGCGAAGGCGAAACCCGCTTGCTCCCTACATAACGAGCAAGATGCAACAGGACGCCGCCAACAGACTCGGCTTCACTTCCGGAAAGATCATGATGGTCGCCCAGCAACTGTACGAAGGGATCGATCTGAAGGGCGAGGGGCCGGTGGGGCTCATCACCTACATGAGGACCGACTCCACGCGTGTTTCCGATAGCGCTCTTTCGGCCGTGCGCAGGTATATCGGCGAAAGCTTTGCCGAGGGCTATCTGCCGGAGAAGCCGAACACTTACGCCAATAAAAAAAACGCACAGGATGCGCACGAGGCAATACGGCCGACCGACGTATTCCGTACGCCCGAGTCGCTGAAGGCCGACCTCAGCCGCGACCAGTACCGGCTTTACGGTCTGATCTGGCGGCGTTTCGTCTCCTCGCAGATGACCTCGGAGGTCTCTGAGGTGTCCACCGTCATGCTGGAGCGCGGCGATGTCGCCTTCAGGGCGAGCGGAAGCCGGGTCCTTTTCGACGGTTTCACCGCCGTGGACAGCGAGGACAAAACGAAAAAGATGGACCTGCCGAAACTCGCGGAAGGCGACGAACCCGCTGTAAGGGAATACCTTCCCGAGCAGCATTTTACCACGCCGCCACCCCGCTATAACGACGCCTCGCTCGTGAAGTTCCTGGAGGAATCCGGTATCGGAAGGCCGTCGACATACGCTCCCACCATCAACACGTTGATCGCCCGCTATTACGCGGTGCGCTCGGGGCGTCAGCTCGTTCCGACGGTGCTCGGGAGGCTGGTCAACGAGATCATGATGGCGCATTTCGGTTCGCTGGTATCGATCGATTTTACCGCGAAAATGGAGGAACGGCTCGATCTCGTGGAGGAATCGAGAGCGGACTGGGTCGATATGCTGAGGGAATTTTACAGCTCCTTCAAGATTACGGTCGACGAGGCCGAACATAAGATAGAGGAGATGAAAAACATCCTCGACGAGGAAACTGACGAGGTCTGCGAAAAATGCGGCGGAAAAATGATGAAGAAGCTCGGGAAGTTCGGCTTCTTTCTGGCCTGTTCGGGGTTTCCGGAGTGCCGCAACGCAAAGTCGCTGCCGCTCGGGAAGTGCCCGGTGGATGCCTGCGAGGGCGACGTGGTGAAGCGCCAGGCGAAGAAGGGGAGGCCCTTTTACGCCTGCAGCCGGTATCCGGAATGCACCTTCATGACGCGCGAAGTCCCCTCGAACAAGCCGTGCCCGAAATGCGGAAGCCTGCTCTTCTCCCGCAGGGTCAAAAACCGGGGTCAGATGCTCATCTGCCTCAAGGAATCATGCGGATACCGTCTCGAGCTTCTCGACGAGGAAAACGCCAAACAGCCGGAAAACGGGGAGTGACCGTCCCCGGCCATACGTCAGCCTGCCGGCCGGCCCATACGGAGGTTTGAACCGGCGTGTACGCGGAAATAGACCGTTTCATGGACTACCTTGTCTCCGAAAGGAACGCCTCGCGGATGACCGTTAATTCGTATAACGACGATCTCGTTCAGTTCTCCGCCTTTCTGGCCGGTCTCGGAGAAGACGAGTTCGACTCACCGAAGGGCGGCGCGGATATCCCGGCCGGCGAAATAACGACGGGGCTCATTCGTGCATTCATCGAGTCCTGTTACGACCGCTCGTTGAAGAAGTCGTCCATATCGCGAAAAATCGCCTGCCTGAAGTCGTTTTTTACCTATCTTTATAACGAGCGAATCATAGCGTCCAACCCCGCGGCTGAAGTGTCCTTTCCCCGAAAGGAAAAGCCCCTGCCGCGCTTTCTGTACAACAAGGAGGTGGAGCGCATACTGGATTTCCCGGTGGAATCCTTCCTCGATTTCCGCGACAGGGCCATCCTTGAAACCTTCTACTCCACCGGAGCGCGCGTTTCGGAGCTCGCCGCGGCGGAGCGCGCGGACTTTGACGAGCACGGGCAAAGACTTCGCGTACTCGGAAAGGGCGCGCGGGAGAGGATAGTTTTTCTCACCGGCGACGCGATCAGATGGATCAGAGCGTATCTCGTGGAGCGGGGAAAGAAGTTCGGGTCGATCGACGGCCCCCTTTTCGTCAACGGGCGCGGAGGGGGGCTGAGCGCCCGCGGCATTTTCGGTATCGTCGATAAGCGGTCGCGCGCGGCGGGCTTACTGGCGCGGGTGACCCCGCATACTCTCCGGCACAGTTTCGCGACTGAGCTTCTCAACAACGGGGCGGACATACGAGCCGTTCAGGAAATGCTGGGCCACCAGAGCATCTCCACCACGCAGGTCTACACCCACACAACCAAGTTGCGTCTCAAAAGGATATACAGCCGTTGCCACCCGCATTCGGACGAAAACTACGGCAAATAGCCGCACCGACCGTCCCGGTCCCGCGCGGGATCATTTGGGCTCGATCACCTCGACGAGCGAGAGGTCGGCCTTCTTGAGCACCAGTATCTTTTTATCGTGCCGGTTGATGTACACATATTCGCCGTAAAAACTGATAAAGGTATTCTCGCTCACCTGCTCCTGTGAACGGGCCGTGCGCGCGAGGGAGCCGTCGTACCTGCCGAGATAATATTTTCCGTTCTCGACCGTAACTGCATAGATAAAACCGTCGCGAACCTCGACAAAACTGCGCCAGAAAACATCGTCCTTTCCGCGTCTGGATTCCTTCAGCGTTTCGCGGTCGAGGAGCATCAGCCGATGGCCGGTCTTGTGGTCGCCCTGGTGGACGATTACCGCCACGCCGCCCGAGAATACGTCGTAGCGGCTTCCGCAGATGTTTTCCACCGGGGATTTGAACATCACCCTGCGCGCGGCGGCGTTGATCATGTACATCTCGTTATTATAATGCCCCGCCTCGAGATATTCCCGTATTTTAAGGTAATAGAGCTTCTCGGCGAACACGCTCTTGTCGAGCTCCTTGCTTCGAAGTTCGTCCTCGCGCTTGTCCAGTTCCTTTTCCTTTTCCTCGAGCTTCGCTTTCGCCTTTTCGGGGCTTTCCTTTATGTCTTTTTTCAGCTCATCCTTCTCGATTTCTTTCTTTTCTTCTTTGAGTGATTCCTCTTTCTTCGCTATCTTGCTCTCTTTTTCGGCGACACGCTTCTCTTCTTTTTTGATTTCCCCTTTTTTCTCGGCTACTTTCCTCTCTTCCGTCGCGACGGCCTTCTCCTTTTCGGCCGTCTTTTGCTTTTCCTGTTTTAGCTTTTCCTCGCGTACGGTGATCTCTTCCTCTTTTTTCTTTTTCTCTTCGGCGTCCCTTATGCTTTTCGCTTTTTCCTTTTCGTCTTTGAGCTTCTGTTCCTCCCGGTCCTGTTCCCGTTTTTTGCGCTCCAGATCGGCTTTCTCGTCCTCAATTCGTTTTTTCTCCTTCTCGACCTCGCGTGCTTCTTTGACAAGGTCTGCTTTTTTTTCGGCGGTCTCCTTTTTATCTTTCTCGATTATTTTTTCCTTCAGGTCCACAAGGTCCTTGCGCTGTTCGAGGTTTTCATCCTCCTTGCGAATGGCCGTCCGCACCTTCCTGTCGGAGATGATATCGGGATCGATCGAGTCGATCTCGCCGCGTTTCGCAGTCTCGGAGAGCGGGATGACGATTCGCGTTGCGCCGGGCCATTCGTCGTATCTGGTCGAAAGGCCGGCGTTTCGCGGAGTAAGGTTTCCGGTCACGACCTTTTTATAGGCTTTTCCGAAGTATTCAACATCCCCGCGATAAACGGCGTTGTAATAAGTGGTGAATACGGCGAGCGTGTACGCGTTCTTCCCGGAATACCCGTACATTCTCTCAAAATAGCCGGAAAGGATATGGCGGATGTACCGGATGTGCGTGACCCTGGCATTTTTATTTATTGAAAAGATGTCGGCCGAGAATTTTTCGGGCTCTTCCTTCGAGATGGCCCTGATAAGCGAATATTTCGTGTAATAGTGTACCCGCGCGTTTTCGCCGCGCTTCTGCGCTTCCGCGGCAAGGCCGCTTCCGATCGATTTAACGACGGCGACGCTGTCCTGGTTTTGCCGGGGGCCGGTGTAATTGATAAATTCTATCTTCCCGGCTTTTTTCAACTCGTCGATGTCGACTTCCAGGCCGGCGGCGGGAACGACGGCAAGAAGAATGAGAAGGATAAACGCACAGTGTTTTCGCATGGTACTCTCCGGGCATGGTACGTGATCGGGCGACTGTCGTACAATCAACCCGCCGCGAAGTATAGGATCTTCCCGCGGTATTTCAAGTACTATTGGCAGGGTAACGTGGAATTTGATTATTACCGGCGTCCTGGCGAGCGCTATCCGCGCATCATCGGTCAAGTAGAGCGCGCACCTCGATCTCGTCGTAATGATAGTTTTTCGTGCAGAAGGTGCAGCGCAGTTCAATGCCGTGATCTTTATCGAGCATCTCCTCGATTTCCCCGCCGTCGATCCCCTGAATTATTTCGCCGATCATCTCCCTGTTGCAGCGGCACGCCGCCCGTATCGGATTCGTGCTCAGCAGGCTCAGCGGCTGGTCGTCCATTAAACGGGAGACGACCGATATGATGTCTTCGCCCCGACGGAGCGATTCGCCAAGCGGGTTCTTCATGCCTGCGATGTTGGTCTCGACGCGCTCCAGCGCGGTATCGGCGGTGTCCGGGAATCTCTGGACCAGTATGCCGCCCGAGCCCGCTATGGTCCCGTCGCTTTTGAGCGCAAGGCCGATGATCATTGCCGACGGCACCTGCTCGGATTCGGTGAGATAATAGGCGCAGTCCCGGGCGATCTCGCCTGTATGAAGCGGGATGACGCTGCTGTAGGGCTCCTTGAGTCCCAGGTCTTTCACCACGGTCAGAAAGCCCGCCCCGATGATCGCGGGGATGTCGATGGCGCCGTTTCTGACTACCGGCTCCACCGCGGGGTTTGCGACGTAGCCCCGTATATTGCCCTTCGCGTCCGCCTGCACGTGAATCTCGCGGATGGGGCCGGTTCCGGATATCCTGAGGGTGACGCTCTGCGCGGAACTGGGCTTTAGCGCGGCGCAGAGGAGCGCCGTTGCGTTGATCGCCCGTCCCAGCGCAAGCGTGGCGGCGGGCGAGGTTTTATGCTGCCCCGTAATCGTCCGTGCGAGGTCCGCCGTCAGCGCCGTGTAAATGCGTAAATTGTAGTGCTCGCAGATTATGCGCGCGACGTGATCTCCTTTCATATTCAGAATTCCCTCAGCGACTCGTGAATGCCTTTTAATGTCTCGAACCAGAATTCCAGCGCCGCCTCGTGCTTGTCTTTATTGAAGCGGTCGATCCATTCCAGGAGCTCTTTTGAGTTGTCGTTCTCGACCTCGTGCAGGCGCGTCAGCCAGGTCGATACGAAGTCCACGTTGCGCTCGGATTCCCAGAATATTGAGCTGTTACGGCTGCTGATGCGGCTTGCGGTGATCGAGACGGCGGCCAGATACTCGGCCTTTTTATCGTAGAGCGTTCCAATAATGTCGGGAATCATCTCCTCGGCCCAGTTGCGGTGGAACCGGCAGAAGCCCATATTGTCCATGAGAAGCTCTTTTTTAAAGCGGTCCGCGTTTTCCCTGCCGAGCCTCCGCGGTTCGTAAAAATTGTCCCCGTAATACATGTAGTACTTGCCCATGATCGGCATGGGCGAAAGGACGCCGGCCGTCCAGTACTGGTTCGGCACAATCCATCCCCTGCGCGCGTTCGCGTTGTAGACGAACAGATCGAGTATCTTTTTGCCCCGGTCGCGGGCGAGGTGACGGGCGAAATCGCGCGCGCCCTCCTCGAGGTCCAGGATTCCTTTTTTCTCGATGATTGAGTCCAGAAGCGCCATGCCGAGCTCGGCGTTGTGCATGGAGTCGGTCTCGATGCCGAAGCCCTCGGTCGAGAAAACGGGGAGCGTCGACACTCCGAGCTCTTTCGGGGCGAGCAGGCCCTCGTGCAGGCATTCCATGAGCCATGAGAGCACGCCGCCCACCGAGATGGCGTCGAAGCCCAGGCTGTCGGCACGGCGGTTGAGCATCTCTGCCGCGCGCTGGTCGAAGATGCCGCAGAGCGGACCCATCGTCTGGTAGGGTTCGTAGTCCTTTTTATATTCGCCGTAAATCTTCTTGCATACGGCCGGACAGGGCTCGCCGCAGGTGCGCCAGCTCTTGGGTCGGATGATCTCCTCGTTGAACTGTTTCAGATAGTGGTTGACGATGAATTTCTCGTGGATGTGGCGGCGCTCATCCTCGCGCATGTTGATGCTGCGGTAGTTGAACGCGATTATCCTGCCGCCTATTTTGGCGTAATTAACGCCGAAGGTGCCGCCGGTGTCGAATTTCGGATCGAAGCGGTACTTGGCGGTGACCTCCATGTCCTTCGCCGCGAGGCGTTTCTGGTACCGATCGCTGAACCACTCGTCGGCGACCTTGCGATCGCGGAAGTCCTCGTCGATATACGTGCCGCCGTAGATGACCGCGGCGATGCCATGTTCTTTGAGGAGCTTGGTGCCGAAACCGCCGCGTCCCGCCCAGGTGTCGGCCTGCGTCGGTTTCCCGTTCTTCACCGGAGCCGAGGCTATCGCCCCGAAATCGGTCGAAAGCGAGGCCGCCCCCGTGGCCAGCACCCTGGGCTCGGAGCTGTACCGGTGGCCAAAACGCTCGAGCGCGTAATCCATGAGCGCGTACACGCCCGTTTTGCCGCTCTTCCAAACTGCCCACACGTCGACAGGATGAAGCTCCACCTCCACCGCCTCGCCATGGACGCGGTTGAGGTACAGGACCGAAAAGGAGGAGGCCCGGTTGCGGAGCGAGAGCATGTTGATGCCGAGGTTGTCGAAGACGAGCGACGCCCCTCCCATGGAGGATATGTAGAAGCCTCCCCAGTTCGGCGAGAAGCCGTTGACGATGAGGCGGTTGGAGCCCGGGAAAATGGAGCCGGCGAGAAGGCCTGCGCCGATGTTCAGGCTGTTGTGCCGTTTGGCTATGTTGAGGCCCACGTCGACGGGACCGAAGAATTCGCCGACCTTGAAACGCTCCATCTTATAAAAGCCCGACGAACAGTCGACGTGTAAAACCTTTAGATAGTTTTCCATGATGCCTCCGATTTAATGATAGCTCCGGTACGGTGCAGGGAGTTCAAGCAAAGTGTACTTTTCTTAGAGCGCGGTTTCAATAATAATTTCCGGTCGGTCAGAATCGACCAATATACGCGTGATGTGAACGGGTGCAAAACGGGCTTTAAGATGTTCCATGTTTTCCCCGCGATGGCCGAGGTACTCCTCCTTTTCGCGCAGCGGTATTTGAAGCCGGACCGCGGACGGCGGCGAAGCGGAGCGCTCAAGCACCCCTGCGAGTTCGCGCTCGATGATCCTTCTTTTCAGGCGGGCCTTCACGAGGAAACCGAAGGCCGGATGATAGGGGCCCGCCAGCACGCCTGCCGTTTCGCCCGGGGCCAGGGGATGGAGCCCGGTGCGGATGACCGGTATGTTCTTTTCCGCGAACAGTTCGCGCATATCCGCCGAGCGCTCCAATGCGTCCTCAAGCGAAAGGGGCTCATAGCGCCCCTCGCGGTAGAGGTCGGCCAGGCGCGTATGCTCAAGCACCACGGCCGGATATATCCGCACCGCGTCGGGAGCGCAATCGGCGGCCGTCCGTGCCGAGCGAAGCGATTCCAGCGGGCCATCGCCGGGAAGTCCCGGCATGAGTTGAATCACGAGCGAAAAGCCCGCCTGCCGTATCCGCGCGGCGGCATCGATCGAGTCGGCGGCGGAGTGGCCGCGTCCGGAGGCGGCCAGTACCACATCGGAAAATGATTGCGCGCCGATCTCGATGGTATGAACGCCATATTCGTGGAGAAGTTCAAGCCGGGCCGTGTTTACGCAATCCGGCCGCGTCGAGAGGCGGATGCCGCGGATCAGGCCGTCGCGAATGAAACCGTGCGCGGCGCCCAGAAGCTCTCGCTGCAGGGC
The DNA here is from genome assembly GCA_035477215.1 of Spirochaetota bacterium. NCBI lineage: Bacteria > Pseudomonadati > Spirochaetota > Spirochaetota bacterium. The sequence goes on from DATIKU010000002.1 coordinate 44,730, forward strand.
CTCATCGATCGCTGTAAAACTGCCCCCGAAAAAGGCCGCCTCGACGCTTTCGATCGATGCGGCTTTTGTTTCAAGGTGCGCGCGTATCTTCTCGCGCACGAACGAAGCGTCGGGAGGCGTGCGCACGGCGCTCGTCTCCCACTGGTTACAGAAGACGCAGCGGTGCGGGCATCCCAGGTGCGGGACGAAGATGGGTATGGTCATGTGGGTCTTGCTCATCTCTTTCCTGATGTATATCCGTCGGGATGCGCCTGGCTGCCCTGGCCGGGAGATTCCTGCAAGTGTATCACCATTGTGCTGCGGACTGTCAATACTCAAATCGTGCAAATAGTGTCAAACTTTCACCCCGCCGGTGATACGATTGTGCGTATAAGCTGACAGGTATCACATGGCTCGCCGGCTATAATAAAGTGGCGGCATACTGGAGTTTTCCACGAAATTGTCTTGACAGGTGGGCTACAGAGGTCAAATTTGGTTGGTCGAAACGGCGTTATTTTGCTATATTTAATCCTGACCGCGTTCCCGCTTCGCGAAGATGGTAAAACATGAAGAATCAGGCTTGCGTGGAGGTATACAGTGCCGACTTATGAATATGAATGTATGGAATGCGTTCACCGGTTCGAGGTATTCCAGTCGATAAAGGCCGATCCGGTAAAACAGTGTGTGAAGTGCGGAGCCGCGGTGAAAAGGCTGATCGGCTCGGGTGTGGGTATTATCTTCAAGGGCCCGGGTTTCTATGTGACTGATTATAAAAAGGGCGCGGCTCCCTGTGCGTCCTCTTCGGAAGGCGCCCCGGCCGCGGGGACATCGTGCGATTCCTGCGCGAAAAGCGAATCCTGCTCCTGAGTTCAAAGCTCCCTTTTAAGCATCTGCGCTCTTTTCTGGCGATAGTGCGTGAGAAGATACTTCTCAACGACCATTATCGCCCGGGCGGGGATCGCCTCGTCCTTGATCTTGAATCCGACCAGCGTGTCGGTGTATTTCCGTATCGTCTCCGGTGAGCGCACGGACTCGGCGGGTACCAGCAGGTATTCCGTGTCCGGCATGAGGAGCTTGAGGCTTCGCTTCGGATAGAGGACCTCCCGCGCGTTGTAGATCGGGATGACAATGCGCAGGCTGTTCTCGCGCATGTCCTGTATCAGGTGGTCAACCAACATGTCGTTCTCGGGAACGAGCTCGATAAAGTCGGAAAGAGCGAGGATGGGCCCGGTCTTCGCCGCCAGTTTTTTATAGACCTGCCGGGCCTCTCTGGGGGGCGCCGCCTGCGCGTGCGCCGCGGCCGGTGTGGTATCGGATTTCACGGTTTTTCTTTCCCGGCCGCCGAACAGGCGCTTGAAAAAATTGATGATCCGGGTAAACAGGCCGGGCTTCTCGACCCGCCACTCGGCGCGCCTGGCCGCTTCCTCCCTATGGTGGAGTTTCTTTAAATGTTCCTCGTATTCGGCAATAAGCGATTTCAGTTTTTCGAGGTCTTCGCCCGACAGTCGCAGGTCCGCCTTTTTATCGAGCGAGGAGAGGATCGTTCGCGCCGCGCGGTAGAGTATTTCCATGTGAGCCGAGGACTGCTGCCGTTCGGAGTACGACAGGTCGGCAAGCTTTTCGGGACTGTGCAGAACGAGTTCGGACAGTTCGGTGATATGGCCGAGGAAGGTGCCGCCGTCAATGTAGTACACGGTGCCGTCGTCGCTCACGTATGAGAGAACGGAGCCGGCGCGCATGTTTTCGGGAGTGCTCCACTTCTCCAGCACCTCGTCGGTGACCTCCAGAATAGAGCCCACTATATCGGACGCGGCGCAGATGCGGTGTTCGCCGATGAAACGGGCGATGTCCCTGCCGAGAGTCCTGGATGGGTCGAGGCTCTTCTCGGCGTTGATGACGCATGCGCGCAGCGAGTGGATGTTCTTCGCGTCTATGCGGTCGTTGTCGGCGAGCGACGAGGCTATGTCGGCGATCAGGATGTTCAGGATGTAATCCAGTTTCGGGTCGCGGTAATCACTCACGTAATCGTTCAGAATGCCGAACCGCTTCAGGCGGCGCATCACCAGCTCGTTGTAACGGCCGGTGATCTCTTTGAGTCTGTTTAGGTTGATCGAGTCGCGCGCGGACGGATAATTCTTGGCGTGAAAGCAGTAATCCTCCTCGATCTCGGCCTTATTGCGGTCGAGGCTTGAACTCTTGAATGCGAAAAACTGTTTGCCTTCCTCTTTCGCGATGATCCGCGAGAGGTCAGTCTTGTTCTTCGCCACCTTTACCAGTTTCGTCAGGTTGAAGAAACGGTATTTCTGGAGGAGGGCCATCAGGTTTTCGAGCGAGTTGTCGTCCCTGATCGAACAGAGACGTTCGAAGTCGCGCGCGTTCAGCATTACGCCCAGTTCGACGTACTCGACTACGGAGAGTTTCTTCGTGGTTTCGTCCACCTGAAAATCGAAGGTAATGAGCTGCCGGACCTGTTCGGGAAAGCGCGAGGTAAGGTACTCGACGAGGTATTCGACCGTTTTCTCCCTCTTGGGAGAAAGCGGTATCTTAACGTTCCGGGACTTCTTCAGCGATTCGAGGGTCGCAAGCGGCTTGATCCCGGCGGGCAGGGACTGGCCTTGCAGCGCGTATATCTCGTTAAGGACCTCGAATACATAGGGCTCCCGCGTGCTCGATTCATCGAGGAAGTTGAAACGGTCAATCGCTTCCATGTCGCCCTTTCGCGATGATAAGTGATTCGCGGAGCCATGCCGGGCATTCCTCCGCCGGCAGCTTTTCCTGTGATCCGGTCGCCATGTCTTTGATGGTACAGCTTCGCTCCGCGGCCTCGTCCCCGCCGATGATGACGGTATAGCGCGCGGATTCGCGATCCGCCTTTTTAAACTGGTTCTTGAAGCTTTTACCCTGCGGATCGAGGTCCGCGGAAATGCCCGAGTCGCGCAGAAGCCGCGCGAGGGCCACGGCCTGGCGCAGCGACTCGCCGCCGCCATGGACCAGGTAGACGTCGAGTCCGGAGGCGGGAACGCTCGCGTCCCCGGCGAGCAGAAGCATTCGCTCGATACCCGCCGCGAAGCCCACCGCGGGGGTGGGTTTGCCGCCGAAGGTCTCCACCAGCGAATCGTAGCGTCCTCCCGCGGCGAAGGCGTTTTGCCCCCCGAGCCTGTCGGTGACGAATTCGAATGTGGTCCTCGAGTAGTAGTCGAGGCCGCGCACCAGGAAGGGGTCTTCGGTGTAGGTTATGGATGCCGCGTCGAGGTGTTCCTTTACCCCCGTGTGATGGTCGCGACAGGCCTGGCACAGGTGGTCGGTGATGGAGGGCGAGCCTTTTTTCAGCGCCGAGCACCCCTCCTGCTTGCAGTCGAGGATGCGCAGGGGGTTGCTGTCGAGCCGCCGTTTGCAGTCTTCACACAGCGCGTCGCGGTGGTCGATAAAATACGACCGGAGCCGCTCTATATAGCCGCCCCTGCAGTCGGCGGCGGGGCAGCCGATGGAGTTGACGAGCAGCGTAAAGTCGCCGATAGCGACTCTATGCGCGATCGCGTGCATCATCGCGATGATTTCGTAATCGTAATACGGATCGGCGCTGCCGAAAAACTCGGCGCCGAACTGGTTGAACTGGCGCAACCGCCCCTTCTGAGGGCGCTCGGCCCGGAACATGGGGCCGCAGTAGAAAAACTTGGCGCTGGAGAGCCGGTTGTATTCGCCGTTGGCCACATAGGCGCGCACCACGGAAGCGGTGCCCTCCGGGCGCAGTGTGAGGCTCCGTCCTCCGCGATCCTCGAAGGTGAACATCTCCTTGGAGACGATGTCCGTTTCGTCGCCGAGCCCGCGGGCGAAGACCTCGGTATACTCCATGACGGGAGTGATGATTTCTTTATAGTTACTCAGGCGGAACACGTCGCGCGCCGCACCGGTCATGCGGTCCCAAGCGTCTATTCTGTCCGGATAGATATCCTCGATTCCGGGAGGATTGGTCAGCATCTGGCTTGCTCCTTGTCGTCCTCGATCCTTTTCCTGAATACTGCGTCCGGCCTGACCGCTTTGTCCAATTTAAATAGATATACCTTCCCCGGTTGTGCCATAGCAACACTTTTTTCTTCTTCGTTGATTTCCATCACGCTGAAAAAATCACCGCCCGCGTCACCGTCGAGGACCGGGAATATGGCCTCGATTTCGTCGCCCGTGCGGATGGGGTTATGCGTCTTTACGCGCACCTCGTTCGGGTGCTCTCCCGGCCCTGTCGCGTAGCCCATGAAGAGCGTTTTTCTAACGTACGGCACGCCGTCGAAGCGCATGCCTTCGAACTCGTTCCATAGATCGGCCGTGTAGGGACGGTGGCTGACCAGGTCGAGCTCGCCGATCCAGCGCGGAAGATGGGCGAGGTAATCGCCGCCGCCGGCGGCGACCTCCGCGGCGTGGCGGTAGACGCGCGTTACATTGGCCGTGTAGTAGAGCGATTTCATGCGGCCTTCGATCTTGAAGGCGTCGACCCCGGCCTCGACGTACTCGGGAATCCGTTCGATCAGGCAGAGGTCCTTCGAGGAGAGTATCTCGGTTCCGCGCGCGTGCTCGACGATCTCCATGTGGTTGCCCTCGCGTTTCTCCTCCACCAGCGCGTAGCGCCAGCGGCAGGGGTGCGAGCATCCGCCCGTGTTGGCGTCGCGCCCCGAAAGAAAACGGCTGAGGAGGCAGCGCCCCGAGTACGAGACGCACAGCGCTCCGTGGACGAACACCTCGAGCTCGGCGCCGGTGTGTTCGCGTATGGCGCGTATTTCGCCGAGCGTGACTTCGCGCGCCAGCACGATGCGGGAAACGCCCTGGCGCTCCCAGAATCGCGCGGCCGGGTGATTGAGAGTGGACATCTGGGTGGAGAGGTGGACGGGCGTTTCTACGCCGGCGTCGCGCAGCAGCATGAGCATGCCGGGATCGGAGACCATGTAGGCGTCGAAGGCAAAGGCGCGCACTTCGTCGATATATGCGCGCGCGCCGCCGACGTCGTTTTCGTGGAGGAAGGAGTTGAGGAGGAAGGTGGTCCTGACGCCGCGCTCCCTGCAGAAATCGCATGCGCGCCCTATCTCGTCGAGCGAAAGGTTTCCCGACTGGCTTCGCAGGTTGTGCGCTTTACCGCCGAAGTACACCTCGTCGGCGCCGAAGCGTACGGCCGCCTCCAGCTTCTCGAGTGTGCCCGCCGGCGAGGCGATGGCCGGCCTAACGCCTCTGTTCATCCCTGAAATCCTTTCCGATGCCTTTCTGGTAATAATTTACGGCCCTGTTGTGTTCTTTCAATGTTTTGGAGAAATAATGCGAGCCGTCGTTTCGGGAAACGAAGTAGAGATAGTCCGATTCCGCGGGCCCAAGTGCCGCCTCGATGGCCGCCAGGCCAGCCGAGCTGATGGGCGTGGGCGGCAGCCCCCGGTGCAGGTAGGTGTTGAAGGGCGAGTTGTCGGCCAGGTCGCGGTAGCCGATCCTGCCGGTAAATTTCCGGGTCGCGTAGCGCACGGTGGGGTCGCAGTCGAGCTTCATGTTTCTTTTCAGCCTGTTGTTGAATACCGAGGCCACCAGCGCGCGTTCCGCGGGGACCGCCGTCTCTTTTTCGACCAGGGAGGCCAGGGTGAGGAGGCCGTGGACGGAGAGGCCGCGCTCGCGGATGACCGCCGGGTCGAGTTTCGCCAGCACATTCCCGGTGCGGCGGTACATGAGCGCGATGACGTCGCGCGCGTCGGACTCCTCGGGGATGATGTAGGTGTCCGGGAAAAGGTAGCCCTCGGCGGACGGCGAATCGATACCCAGGGCGCGCATATGCGATGGATTGAAGGCGTAATACAGAAAGTCCCCCGCTCCGGTGACCCGGTTCGTCTCGAGCCGCTCCGCGATCTGGTAGAGGTTGAACCCCTCGGGAATCGTGATTCTGCTTTTCACCACGTCGCCGCGCAGGAGGGCATGGAGTATACCGAACGAGGAGGTCCCGCGACTGATCCGGTATTTGCCCTTTCGAATGCCGGCTCCGGCGATCCGGCCGGCGGCGCGGGCCGTGGTTCCGAAAAATATTTCGCTTGTGATGAGGTTACGGCCCTTCAACCGGCGGGCCACGCTTCGGGCCGGCTCGCCCTCGCGGATGATGAAATCCTCGTCCTTCATCATGCCGGGTGCCGAGTTGAGTATGAGCACGGCAAGGCCGCACAGGATGAGCGCGGCGGGAATTGCGATACGTACTGGTCTGCGTTTCATTCCGGTCAACTGTATCCGAAGGGAGTCCGGGCGCGAAGCGCCCGATAATCGTACTCTACGCCCGGCGCGCCAAAGGTCAATTGAAAATAACGCCGGGCAGGTAATTTTGTTGACGGGAAAGAAAAAATGCCGCCCTATGAGCCCATTCCGTTTTTATAGAAAGGTTTTTCAATGAGCGACCGACGAAGCACCCGGGTACTGGGCATCCTGATCTGTACAGCGCTTGCGCTTGCTTCCCATGGCGTTGCACAGACCGGCGTGACCGAAAAGAACGCAATATATTACAACAAGACCGGCTGGGAGCACCTGGATAGGGGTGACCGCTTCAGGGCCATCCTCAGCTTCAAGAACGCGCTCAGGCAGAACCCGCGCTATCGCGAGGCCCTGATCGGTCTGGGCCGGGCGTATCTCGGGACCGAGGCCTACGAGGAATCGCTGAAACTCTTCACCGATGTGCTGAAGGTCGACCGGGACAACCACGACGCCATGACCGGAATGGGTTTTGCGCTGATGGGGATGGGTCGCTACGAGGAGGCCCTGAAGCTCTTCGACGGCGTCGCCAGGCTCTCGGAGGACAACCTCGAGGCGCGCTACGGAATGGCCTCGATCTATTACCTGATGAACAGACGGATATGGGCGCTTCGCAAGCTCGAGGGCATTCTACGGAACAACCCGTATCACTACCAGTCGCTCCTCCTCATGGCCGACATCAGGATGGACGACGGCCGGCCCGCCGAGGCCGGGAGCTATATTGAAAAGGCGATCGAGTCCGACCGCGAGCTTCCCGACGCGTACGTCAGGGCCGGCGAGATCCACTACCGCAATTATCTCCGCACGGACGACACTGACTATCTGGAAGAGGCGCGCGAGGAGTTCGGCCGCGCGCTTTCCATCCAGCCCGAAAACTACAAGGCCAACCGCAGCATGGGCTACGTTTCGCTCGCCCTGGACCGCGGCGGAGACGCGCTGGCATATTTCCAGAAATCGCTCGCCTCATTTTCGCGGAACCCGGTAACGCTTTACCACGTCGGCCTCGCGTACGAGGTATCCGGCGACGAGGCGAAGGCGATCGAGCAGTACGTAATGGCACTGAAGTATGCGCCATCGGACGACGTTGTGCAGTCCAAGATCGAGGACGTGCTGGCGCTGGGCAACACCAAGATCGGGCACCCGCTGCGCGTCGGTTACGCCAACGACCACTTCGCGCGCGCCCGGAGGAAGGCCAGGGATAACCTGGCCGACGAGGTCCTTCTGCACCTGCGCCGCTCGCTCTACCTCAATCCCATGCACAGGGAGGCGCGCGAGACGCTGCGCGACTATTACTCCACGCTCGACTATTACGAGTTCTTTCTCGAAGAGCAGAAGGCGCTCCTTCGCATGTACCCGGACGAGCGTATTCAAGATCAACTCGCGACGGCGGTCATCAAGCGGCGCGATCGCCTGTATTTCAAGGCCGGGTTCTACGAGGAGCCCCCGGTGCGCGACGTGCCGGGACTCATCGTGCTCAACCTCTGGCCGGCGATGGGGATCTCAACCTACCACGACGCCGGGGCCGTGCTGGCGGGGTATCTCAGTTTTTCGCTGGGGCAGTTCGGCCGCCAGGACGCGGTGAAACCGGGCAAACGCCTCGAGATGACCGGTGGGATGAAAGACGGCGAGGCCTTCCTCGGCGACAACATCGAAAAGCTCGCCGGTATATTCAAAGAAGAAGATCCGGACCGCGCGCGTATCGTGGTGTACGGCTCGTACCGCGACGCGACCGGCTTTCTATCCGCGCAGTTCAAGATTATGGATCTCTCCAGGGGAGTCATTATCGACGAGTTCGAGCTGGCCGAATCGGGAAAGGACAACCTCTCGCGGCTGTCGCTCCGGGCCGCGCGCCGTATCTATTCGGCCATCCCCTACCGGGGACGCGTGCTCTCGGTCGGCGACGACGGTATCGTCGTCAACATGGGAAGCTTCGACGGCGTCGCCCCCGGCGACCTCTTTGTGATGTATCGTTATGAGAAGTCCTTTTCGGGTGACAAGATATCCGTTAAGCGCAAACTCGTTTTTACGGTGAACGAGGTCGACACGCTCGTGGCCTCGGCGAAGCCGGTAGTGGCGAACGACCTCAGGCTGGTCGACGAGGGCGAGGCCGTTTATCCCGAGCGCAAGCGCAGGGCGAAGCTCATCAAATAGCGCTCGGTCCGTGCACGCTTTTTCCCCACCCGGACGCTCAACCAGCATTACGACTGCGCCGTCGGCGGTTACGTTGGCGGCGCTCCCGGCGGCGATACCTGTCAGAAGCCTGAATATGAGGGCGTCTCGAAGTTTCATGGAGCGGTGTCTCCATTTCTCTTTGGCCGGGGAGTGATTCCGGATTGAACGAATTATTTGAATGGGATGCGGCCGTGCTTTTGTGAAGGGCTTCAGGCTTGTGGCGGACCGGATGGCGCGGGGAAAATAGCGCAGAAGCCGAGGACTGTCCGGGTCTTCCACGCCTTGTACGAGTTTTGCGGGCATCGGAGCCCTTTCGCCGTGTCATCCGGCCTGCGATCCGGGGTATTTTGTATCGATCGGCGCGCTGCATAGCAGTGTGATTATGCGTTTCGCGACAGGTCTGATCATGCCATCACTCGAATGCGATGGCCTACTTTTTCTCCAGGGCCATTGCCGCCTCGCGCAGTTCGTCGGCTTTATCACGGTCTCCCATGTGGAGGTAGACCTCGGCGAGGCCATGGAGCGTTTCGGGGTTGGCCGGATTGATATCGCGGGCGCGCTCGAAGTTTCGTATCGCCTGCGTTAGTATATACTTCCTGTTGCGGGCGTGGCGCTTGACGTAATAAAGGTGTCCCAGGTACACGTGCGACTTTTCGTTGTCGGGTCGTATCTTTTTTACCTCCTCAAGCGTGGCGATGGCGTCGTCCGGCCGCGCCGTACGCCGGTAGAGCTCCGCAAGGCCGAAGTAGGCCTCGAGATACACGGGGTTTTCCATTATCGCCTTTTTATACATGGCGGCGGCCCCGGCATTATCGCCCTTTCGTTCATCCTCGAGCGCCCGGGCGAGGAAACGCTCGCCGGCCTCCCTGCCCGGAGCGTACGCGGCGGCGAAATGCCGGTTGGCGCCGGTGGCGTCCTTCCGCTCAACGTACCAGCGCACGAGCCCCAGGTGCGCCCTGATATGCGACGGGTCAATGCGGACGGCGTTCGTGTAATGCTCGAAGGCCGTCTCGTGATAGCCGAAGAAGTCGCGTGTCTCGCCGGCGGTAACGTGGATGTCGGCCTGGTCCGGTTTGATCGCGAGCGAGCGGTCCAGGTAATCGAGCGCTTCGGCTTTTTTATTTCGCGTGATGAGAATGCGCGCAATTTTATTGGCCGCGTCGTACAGGGAGGGGTTGCGTTCGAGCGCGCGCTCGAGGTTCTCCATCGCCGCCGGATACATTTCGGCCTCGAACTGGACGGTCCCCCTGCGATAATAGTATTCCCAGCCGACGCCGGAGGCGGTGCCGGAGACCGCTATCGAAATTATCAGCGCGAGCGCGCAATTTATTATTGACTTTTGGAACATGAAATTTATAAGGGTACTCGCTTCAAAGTGGTCAGGTAGCTCAGTCGGTAGAGCAGAGGACTGAAAATCCTCGTGTCGACGGTTCGATTCCGCCCCTGACCACATCTTTCCTTTTTTACCGCATCCTCCATCCGGCGTTTCTCCGCGTTCCCTGTGTATACTATCGGCCTGTATGCCGCGCGCCTTTGCATTTTCATGCACCGGACGACCGCTGCGAGGTCTTGCTTAAATGAATTGAAAGAATACATGCGCCGAGATAGTATGCCTTTTAAAGATGCCCGGTCCGTGGTCCGGATTGCGCGATGCGATATTTTCCATGCGGGGGACGCAAATGAAAGCATTACGTGTGATATTAAAGACAACCGGTGTCGCGCTGGTGTCTTTGTGCGCGCTTCTGGTAACAATATACCTCTTCCTTCCCAAGGGTCCCCGCGGCCTCATGGAGTTCGACGATCCCTTCGGCAAGGAGCGGCCTACCGCGGTGGCGGAGCGGCACATGGCGGCCACCGGGAACCCCTGGGCCACCGCCGCCGCGCTGGAGGTGCTCGACCGGGGTGGAAACGCCGTGGACGCGGCCGTGGCGGCCCTCCTGGTGCTCAACGTAACCTTCGGCGAGGCTGCGAGCTTCCCGGGCGTCGCGCCGGTGCTGGTGTACGACGCGCAGACCGGAAAGGTGGCGAGCTACACCGGGGCCGGAAAGGCCCCGGCGGCGGCCACCATCGAACTTTTCAAACGAAAGGGCCACAAAGTGGTGCCTAAGCTAAGCATCCTCTCGCAGCTCGTACCGGCCTCGCCGGACGTCATCACGGCGCTGCTGGAGCGTTACGGCACCAGGAGCTTCGGCGAGCTGTCGGCGCCCGCCATAAAGCTCGCCGAGGAGGGCTTTCCTGTGCACGCCACGATGCACAAGAACCTCTCCATGAACGTATTCAAGCGGCTGGGCCTTTCAATCCTCATGCCCTACAACGCGCAGGTCTACCTGGGCGGGCAGTGGTGGCGGCCGCTGCATAAAAGGGACCGCTTCAGGCGACCGGATCTCGCGAAGACCTTCAGGGCGCTCGTCGACGCCGAAAAAAAGGCGCTGGAAAAGGGCGCCGGGCGAAAGGCGGGCCTTGCGGCCGTTCGCGACTATTTCTATAAAGGGCCGATCGCCGATGCCATACTCGGGCTCCACCGCGAGAAGGGCGGCCTCTTTACGCGCGAGGACCTGTCCGGCTATCGCGGCGAATTCGAGACGCCGCTTTCCGGAAGCTTCGGCGAGTACACCCTCTATACCAACCGCACCTGGAGCCAGGGCGCGGTGGTGCCACTGGCTTTGCAGATCCTCGAGGGCGCGGACCTCAAGACCATGGGCCACAACTCGCCGGCGTACGTGCACGCCGTGCTCCAGGCGATCGAACTTGCCATGGCCGACCGTGAGGCCTTCTTCGGCGACCCGGCCTTCATAAAGGTGCCCGAGAAGGGCCTGTTGTCGAAGGACTACGCGGCCGCGCGGCGCAAGCTCATGACGAAGGGAAAAGCCTTCGGCGCGATGCCGCCGCACGGCGATCCGTGGAAGTACCGGTCGGCGGCGCCCGGCGCCCGTGCAAAAGGCCCGGAGGCCCGCCCCGTCGCGCGCCTCGCCGAAAACGCGGCAGGTTACGGCAGGGACACCAGTTACGTGAGCGTTGTGGATCGCCGGGGCAACGCCGTATCGCTCACGCCGAGCGACTTTCCGCAATCGCCGATGGTGCCGGGGACGGGGCTTACGCTCGGAATCCGCATGACGCAGTTCCGGCTGGACCACGGACACCCGGCCGCGCTCGCGCCGGGCAAACGGCCGACCATCACGCCGAACGCCGCCATGGTGTTTAATAAAGGCAAATTCTACATGAGCTACGGCACGCCCGGCGGCGACATGCAGACACAGGCCCTGGTGCAGGTATTCCTGAATATCGTCCTCTTCGGCATGGACGCGCAGGAGGCGATCGACGCGCCGCGCTTCCGCTCGCTCAACTGGCCCGACGCCTTCTCGCCGCACGCGTACCGTCCGGGCGCCATAGAGCTCGAGGGCCCGCTGGGGCGCGCCGCGGGCGGCGCGCTCGAGGACATGGGCTACCGCGTGGAGGTGAAGGGCGAACGCGATAACAGCTTCGGCGCCGTGTGCGCCGTCATCCGCGATCCGAAAACGGGAAAGCTCTACGGCGGCGCCGACGCGCGCGAGAGCTCGTGGGCCGAGGGGCGGTAGGGCCGCCCCCGCCTCAGGCCGAGAGGCAGCGCACTATCGCGCCGACATACATGCGGTGGTAGTCTTTCTGCGGGTAGAGTTTCGAAATTCCCTCGGCGAGGAAGTTCCGCGGCAGGATGTCCTGGAAGTATATCTTCTCGCACTCCAGTACCAGGCGCGCCTCGGCGAAATACACCGCGCCGCTTTCGGTCGACGCGGGGGTTATTCCCGCCTCCTTCGCCTTGTCGACGTCCTTCCCCGAGTGCGAGCCGCAGTAGTTCAGCGCCGTGCGGTACTTCTCGCCGAAGAACGAAAGCGTGAAGCGAGCGGCGTCCTCCATGAATTTGTAGGTGTGGCGCGTGGGGCGTACGAAACAGAAGCAGACGTTTTTGTTCCAGAGCACGCCCAGGCCCCCCCACGAGGCCGTCATGGTGTTGTAGCTTTCGGGCGTACCCGCGGTGATGAGCATCCAGTCGTCACCGATCAGTTTGAAGGGGTTGTCCCCGAGCGTGCGCGGATCGATTTCCCTGAGTGTGTGTGCCATATCTCCTCGTATAAAGCGCCTGCGGCGCGGTGGTCGTGATGTATACGCCCGATATAACCGGTCCGCGCGTGCGGGGCAAGTTTTTTTCGAACGTACGCATCACGCCCGAAAAAAACTTGACAACGTTGCGTATATGCCCTTAGTGTCTCCCATACACGGCGCGGCATAGTCGCTATGAAACAGAACGGCAAATTCAACATGAACTGGGCTTGGTGGTGGCGAACCGGACATCGATATCCGGGCGCTTTGGCGTGCCTGTAGCGAAACAGACAACGGAAAGAGCACAAGGGCTGCGGATATCAAAAGAACCGCAGCCCTTTTTTTGTGCCCCGGGAAACTGAAACCATCATACAAAAGGAGGCGATAATGCCACACGAATCTACGAAGATACTCTTACCCGAAAAGGAAATGCCGCGGCAGTGGTACAACATCATCCCGGACCTTCCCCGGCCGCTCAGTCCGCCCGTAAGCCCGGCGACCGGAAAGGCCATCACTCCCGACGAACTGAACGCCATCTTCCCGATGGGGCTCATCATGCAGGAGGTGAGCCAGGACAGCTACATCGATATTCCCGAGGAGATCCTCGACATATACCGGCTGTGGAGGCCGTCGCCGCTGGTGCGCGCGCGCAGGCTCGAGGAAGCCATCGGCACGCCGGCAAAAATCTATTATAAAAACGAGGGCGTATCGCCCGCCGGCAGCCACAAACTCAATACCGCCGTGGCCCAGGCCTATTACAACAAGAAGGAAGGCATAAACAAGCTCTCAACCGAGACCGGCGCCGGGCAGTGGGGAAGCGCGCTCTCGCTGGCATGCAACTTCTTCGACATGAAGGTGCACGTGTACATGGTGCGCGTGAGCCACGACCAGAAGCCCTACCGCAAGTTCATGATGGAGACCTGGGGCGGCACGGTGACGCCGAGCCCGAGCCCTCTTACGAACGTCGGCCGCGAGATACTGGCGAAGGACCCCAAGAATCCCGGCAATCTCGGCATCGCCATCAGCGAGGCGGTGGAGGAGGCCGCCACCAACAAGGACACCAACTACGCGCTGGGAAGCGTGCTCAACCACGTCTGCATGCACCAGACGATCATCGGCCTGGAGACGCGCAAGCAGCTCGAGCTGGCCGGCGACTATCCCGACGTGGTCATCGCCTGCGTGGGCGGCGGCTCGAATTTCTCGGGGATCGCGTTCCCGTTCGTGCGCGACAAGATCAACGGTAAAAACATTAAGATTCTCGCGGTCGAGCCGTCGGCATGTCCCACGCTCACCAAGGGGAGCTTTGTCTACGACTACGGCGACGAAGCCAAAATGGCGCCGATCGTCGAGATGTACACGCTGGGCCACACCTTCATGCCGCCCTCCATCCACGCGGGCGGATTGCGCTACCACGGCATGTCGCCGCTGGTGAGCCTGCTCTACCACGAAAAAATCATCGACGCCGTTTCGGTGGCACAGAAGGGCTGTTTCGAGGCGGCGGTGCTCTTCTCGCGAACCGAGGGCATCATCCCCGCGCCGGAGTCCTCGCACGCCATACGCGCGGCGATCGACGAGGCCATGAAGGCGAAAGAGGAAGGAAAGCAGAAGACCATCGTCTTCAACCTGAGCGGCCACGGCCACTTCGACCTGGCCTCGTACGACATGTACTTCTCGGGCAAGCTCGACGACTACGAGTACCCGGCCAAGCTCATCGAGGAGGCGCTCACCGATCTGCCGAAGGTGTCGCTGTAAGTTAAGAAGGCAGGCGGTCCGATGATGGACTGTTTGAACTCACCCCCTGTCCCCCTCTCTTTGAACGAAAGAGAGGGGGGATCGCGGCATTAGTCCCTTGCCGGAACTCCCCCTTCTCTTCGGCGAAGAGAAGGGGGCCGGGGGGATGAGTTGTTACGCTTTGCTCCCAAATAATTCTTGTAATTCTCCCCGTTTCCGGTGTTCATTCTGGCATCGACATTTTCTTATATATCATGAGGGGAATCCCAATGGCAAAACCCACCGAACACGCCGCGCTTATCTGCGCAATCCTTACCGTCATCGCCGCCCTCGGCGCCGCCGCCGCCATTTACTGGAAACAGCCGCTCGCGGTCATCATCGCGGCGCTTCCCGCCGCCGCCTACGAGCTCTACCGCACCGAGGGCTTCACGACAAAGCTCGCCTCGGCCGGGGTGCTCGCGGTGCTCGCCGCCGAGATCGTGCTCATCGCAGGGAAGATCGAGATCAACATCGCGCGCTTCGCCGGCAAATACGTCGGATCAATGCCGGTCATCGACGCGAAGCTCGCGGGGCCTGTCGTCATCGCGCTCCTCGCCGTCTTGCTGGTGCGCCGCACCGCGGGCATCTATACGAAGTGGCTTGCCATCGTGCTCCTCGGCGCGGCGGTCGCGCTGTTCTATACGCTCGATCCGGCGCTCCTGTCGAAGTTCGTGCAGCCCGCCCTGCGGGAAGGGGCGAAGCACATCAGGTAGGGAGGTAAGGATGGAGGCGTACGCCCCGTATTTCGCGCTCGACGCGCTGGCCTTCATGCGGATGGCCTTCCCGAAGATCGGCAAAGCGATGCTGAAGGCGGACATGGCGACGCCGGGGAGATGATGGTCGACATTCGAAATTCCGGTCAAATGCAGGGCGATACCATGAAGATCATCACGCAACCGCCCACCATAGACGCCGCGGGTTCGCCGCCGAAGACGATAGAGGAGTACGTCGGCGCGGTGAATTCGCGGAACGGCAACCCCGGCGTCGCGCGCACGAAAAGCCCGCGGGGCCGGAGCGAACCGGGCCAGCGGCCGGAGTCCGACGAGTATTCCGTGGTGCGCTACCGCGCGCCTCGTACGGACGGCGCCGGGTACGCCGCCGTCCGCGTCCCGGCCATCAGGCCGGAACGAGCACACAGGGACGATGTACGATCGTTCTTCGGCGATGCGCCGGTTTTAAGGTTCCGCGGCGGTGTGATGCCGACCGCCGCGGCCTGACAATCACGTCCTACCCCTTTTCCTCGATTCCCCACTGGAAATTGTAGCTCAGCGAGACGATGATGGTGCGTATTCCTTTATTGTCGCCGCTGGCCATGATCTGCTGGAGCACCGTGCTGAGCGTGAGGTTGACCGGCACGAACACGATATCGAGCCCGTAGAAGACCATGGTCGTCGCCGGCAGGCTGACCGAATCGCCGCCCGCGTAGGTTCCGTCGACGGTCACATCGACGCTCGCCGAACCGGAAAGCCTCTGCCAGAGGAAGAACGGGGCCACCGCGATCGACTCGGTCTTGAAGCTAAGCTGCGCGCCGAGCTGCGGACCGAACTGGTTGGCGTATGCGTGTATTTCGTAGTCGGTACCGCCTGAGGTGGTAAACCATATCCCCGTCCAGACAAAGGAATAGTTAAGCCCGCCGAACAGGAGCAGACACACCTTGTCGGTTTTCACCGGCTGGAATTCCAGGTCCACGGGGATGGAAAAACCGGCCAGGCCGATGTCCGCCGGTCCGGCGCTGCCGCCGCCGCCGATAAAACTGAAGCCTCCGTCGACGGCCCACTGGTCGTGGAACGCGTAGCGGGCGATCATGCTGCCTGCGCCGCCGTTGATCTCCAGGCTCTGTTCTCCTCCTTCGTGTTCCACATCACCCGACATGTTGAAATAGGTCGCTCCGACCCGCATGTCGTACTGCCCCTCCTGGAACTCGAACCAGGGTATGGGCGGCGGCGAGATCATGAAGTTGTACTCCACGGCGAAGAGCTTCCCGCACGGGACGAGGGAAAACAGGAATACCGCGACGAGCAAAAATGGTTTGATGATTCTCATGGGGTTCCTCCCGGAAATATATTTGTGTGCGCCTGCTACGACACGCTTCGTATACGCGAAGTCACGTTCGGAAGGCAATGGCCAGAGGAATAGAATGATTCTGTTTTTTTCAGTAGATAGATTCGGTTATCCGTGAAAAGTCAAGCACAAAACACGTGAACACTTTCGCGCTCAGAGGATTCACTGAGCCGCTTGCCGGGCTCTGCTCGCTCATGCGCGCGCCCGGCAGGCTTCCGGTGCCAGTTTAAATGATTGTAAAAGCGGGATTGAACGGACATACTGTGCACCCGGCCGATGTATTCCGCGACCCGATGACGAACGGGCCATCCGCGGTACGGACCGGATCGATGGAGAATTCGCAATGTGCACAATTGCCACGGTGATAAAACAGCTCCTGCTTGCGGCGCTCGTATGTGTGCTCGTTTCGGAGGCCCGCGCCCCTCTGCCCGTACACGCGCAATACAGGGGAGAACCAAAAACAATCGCGCACGACTTTCTCGATCTCGAGAAGGGGCTCGGCGCCGTGCGCGATCAATATCCCACCGTCAACGCCCTTATCGGGAAAGCCGTCGGAAAAATTCAGGCCCGACAGAACCATACGACGGAGCAGGCAATCGTCGTGCTGCGGACGATCGACTCGATCCTCGCGGACGAGGGATACAGATTCGGGAAAAACCTGCTTTTGGGCGTGGGGCTCGAAACGAAGACGATCGACTGCGACAATTACTGCGCTCTCTACATCGCCATCGCCGAGGTCATTAAAATACCGATCGTCCCGGTGTACGCCCCCAATCACAGCTTCGTCAGATTCTATTTCGATGACGGCACGTACATCAACTGGGAGACCACGCAGGCGGAAATCCGCCCGGATTCGTACTACATTAAAACGCTGCGGATTCACCCGGAGTCGATACGGCATGGAGTGTATATGAAGACGCTCTCCCGAAAAGAATTCATCGCGGTCGAGTACAACAACATCGGCGCCCATATCATGAAGGGCGGGAAATACGCCGGGGCCGTGGCGTATTTCAGCGAGGCGATCGGGCGCTATCCCGTGTTTTCGTCGGCGTATCATAATCGCGGATCGTCCCTGTATGCGCTGGGACGATCCGACGAGGCGCTGACCGATCTGCTCAGGGCCAACGAACTGGATCCCTCGCGGGCGGGAACGCACAACACCCTCGGCGACATCTATCTCGACAGGGACCAGCTCGAGAAAGCGCTCGGTGAATTCAACGCCAGCATAAAGCTCGATCCCGCGAATTACGTGCCCTATAACAGCATCGCGATCATCATGAAGCGGAAAGGGGACGGGCGGAAGGCGCTTATATGGCAGGAAAAATCACGGCGCGTAAAAGAGCGGTATGGAAAATAATTGACGCGTTCCGCCTCCTCATATATTGACTTGATCGGTCATCGCCGTAAAAACGGATGCCCGCGTTCCGGCGGGCGGCGCGTGGATTGCCGCGCGGGTATCCGCAGAAGAAAACGAGAGAGGGCCATATGAGCACGGTATATTTCGCCGATTTCCGCTGCAGCAGCAGGGAGAACATCTTCAGCAAGACGAAAAAGCTTTTTATAAAGGCCGGTTTCGGGGAGCGCATCGAGAAGAAGGATTTTGTCGCCATCAAGACACATTTCGGCGAGTACGGCAACCTGGCCTTCGTCCCGGCGCCGGTCATTCGCACGCTCGCGGAGTTGGTGCTGGAGCGCGGCGGCCGGCCCTTCATCACCGACACCAACACGCTCTACCGCGGCTCGCGCAGCAACGCGGTCGATCATCTCCGGAACGCCGTGCAGAACGGCTTTCTCATGGAGACGGCCGGGGCCCCGGTAATCATCGCCGACGGCCTGAAGGGCGACGATTATGCCAGCGTTGCCGTCGAGTCGAAGCATTTCAGGGAGATCAAGATAGCCTCGGCCATCCACGGCGCCGACGCGGTGCTGGTGGTTTCGCACGTGAAGGGCCACGAGCTCTACGGCTTCGGCGGCGCCATAAAGAACGTGGCCATGGGATGCGCGCCCCCCTCGGGCAAGCAGATGCTCCATTCGGACATGAAGCCGAAGGTGATCGCCGAGAAATGCACCTCCTGCGGAATGTGCATAAAGCGCTGCCCGGCCGACGCCATACGCTTCGACGAAAACAAAAAGGCGAACATCGACCCACACGCCTGCATCAGCTGCGGCGAATGCACCGTCATCTGCGCATACGAGGCCATTCCCGTAATCTGGACCACCGATCACAGGCCGCTCCACGAGCGGACCGCGGAATACGTCAAGGGCGTCGTCGACACAAAGCCGGGGAAATGGATGTATATCAATTACGTCATGAACGTCTCGCCCCAGTGCGATTGCTATTACTGGAACGACGCTCCCATAGTGCCTAATATCGGCATTCTGGCCTCGACCGACCCCGTGGCGATCGACCGGGCCTCGGCCGACCTGGTCAACCGCGCCGCGCCGCTTCCGGGTTCGAAGATCGCCGGCCGCGACGAATCGAAGGACAACCTGAGGGCCCTGTACGACCTCCCGTGGGATTACCAGCTCGAATACGCCCGCCAAATCGGGCTCGGCGATGACGCCTATGATCTCGTGGAGCCGTGAGGGGGGCTCCGCGTAAATTTGCGGTTGACAGGAACGGGGGCGACGGGATTATAAATACGGGTGTACCCGGCGGGAGTGTTCCACTCAAGAGGTGGGTTCTTCCGTCGCGCGGTTTGGCATGTTTACCATCGCAGGGGGGAGTTGTAATGAAGAGCTCGCACGATTTTCCGAATCTTAATCCCAAGCGGCCCGACGGGGTGAAGCCCAGCGGCAAGCCGTACAGGGTGATGGTCGTCGAGGACAAGGAATTTCAGCGCAAGCAGATCGTCCAGATACTCGAATCCGAGGGCTACGAGGTGGTGGCGTCGGCGGGCGACGGGAAGGAGGCCGTCCAGATGTATGACCGGTACGCGCGCGACCTTGATCTCATCACCACCGACCTCGATATGCCGAACCTGGACGGCTACGCGCTGCTCTACGAGATTACCCAGAAAAAACCGCGCGCTCGGATAGTGTTCATCAGCGACGAAACCACCAAAACCGTCCTGGCGGACCTCCTCAAGATGGGCGCGGCCGATTTCATATTGAAGCCGATACAGCGCGGGCGCCTTCTCGAAAGGATTAAAATGGTGCTGAACAGGGCACAGCAGGCCTGACGCGTCCCGGCGCGAAAGGCCGTCCAGAAATACAAGGGACACACGGAAGGAAATTAGTCGATGAGCAAAGAACTGGATTCGGCCGTTAACTCGCTGTCAGAACAGACCGGTAAAATCAACATAGCGCTGCATTACGCCGGCGGGGACATGGAAAAGGCCAAAGCCATGGTCGCCGGATCATATAAAGACGTTTATGTCCTCAAGGCGCGGTTCGCCTCTTCCACGCTTCACGGCGCGGTCCTCGTTTTTTACAACGGCATCTACAACAAGCTCATAGATTCGGTGGTGCTCGTGGTTTCGACCTACATGACGAAAACGATCGACACGGCCACGGACTGGAAGATATTCGAGAAGGAGATCCTCGAGGCGCTGGCCGCGGGCGACCACGACACCCATTTCGAGACGCTCGTGAAAAACCGATTTTATGACGGTTTCAACCAGAGTTTCTGCGCCGAGCTGACTCGCTTTCTGCAGAACGACAACGACATCGCCGTCGAGCGCGCCCTGCAGAAACTTACGCAGTTCATCCTCAACGTTCAGCGTATCGATATAAAGGTCGATTCCCAGCACATCTCCTCTCTCGATATGGAAACGTATTCCGCCAGCAGCAAGAAGGTCGATCCGTCTTCCCTTAAAAAGCAGGAGGAGCCGGGCGAGACCGCATCCCTGCCGGAACAGGGCGAGCCGGAGGAGGTGCGCGAAGGGCAGGAAGGCGTAAAGCTCATCATGAAATGCACGATTCTGCTGTCGCCGATAAAGGGGAAGGAGATTTCAAGGATCGAGCCGGGGGACCGCATCCGTGTTTCCATTGCCGACTCCAATCCCAAATGCGTTTCTGTCGCGAGGGCGCTCAACGCCTACGAGGACGGCGGGCTGAAGCCGATCACCGCGCGCGTAAAATCGATAAAGCCCAATTCAGGGGGAGGGTATACCATTTTCGCGATCGTGGCCCGGGGAATTTACGCGAAAATCGTCGAGGAGGAGGCGAACATCAGGGTCGCTCTCGATCCGGCGTACGAACACGCGCGCGCCGGCGCGCAGGACGAGGGGAAATCGAGCCTGGGCCTTATTCTCGGGTTTTCGGTCATCTTTATAGTCATAGCGGCCGCGATCGTCGCGCTCGTGCTGTACCTCTGATCATATCGTTCGCATCGGCAGTCCGCGCGCGGCGAGCTCCCGCTTGACGTCCCGTATGGTTACCTCGCGAAAATGAAAGATCGACGCGACCAGCACCGCGTCCGCGCCGCCCGCCGTAAGTCCCTCGTACATGTGCTCGATCGTACCCACGCCGCCCGAGGCGATGACTGGGACGGGAACCGCGTCGGCGATGCGCCGCGTGAGCTCTATGTCGTAGCCCATCCTGGTGCCGTCGCGGTCCATGCTGGTGAGCAGTATCTCGCCCGCCCCGAGGCCGCAGGCGCGTACCGCCCACTCCACGGCGTCGATATCGGTGGGTGTTCGTCCCCCGTTGAGGTGGACGTTCCAGCCGCCGTGGTCGTTCCGTTTGGCGTCGATGGCCACCAGTATGCACTGGGCACCGAAGCGCACGGCCGACTCGCCGATAATATCCGGGTTCAGCACGGCCGCGGTGTTCATCGACACCTTGTCGGCGCCGTTCTCCAGGATCATGCGCACGTCCTCGACCGCGCGGATTCCGCCGCCGACGGTAAAGGGGATGTTGACGGTCTCGGCGACGTTCTTGACCATGTTGAGTACGATGTTTCTCTTGTCCGAACTTGCGGTAATGTCCAGGAACACAAGTTCGTCGGCGCCTTCCCCGTCGTAAAACCTGCCGTTTTCGACCGGGTCGCCGGCGTCGCGGAAATTGACGAAGTTGACGCCCTTTACCACGCGCCCGTCCCTAACGTCGAGGCAGGGCATTATTCGTTTGGCGAGCATTGTTTCCCTCCGGGAAATTATGGGCGCTGCAGCGCCCGTATCATTCGGCGGATGCGTTGGTTATAATTCAACTAAAAATTTGGAAACGGGTTCTGTGCCGGGCGGCCGCGGTCACCTGAATTTTAGTGGTTTTTGGCCCCGATTGTTGCTTGCCTTGCGGGCGCGCCGTGAATATGTGGTTACGAGCGACAGAGAGAACGGTCTTGCCGACAGCCGCCCTGCGCGCGGCGCACGAACGAAATAATGTATGGAAGATGACAGAATAGTACTGGTTGATTCGCGGGAGGGCCTCGCTGGGCTTGTCCGACGGCTGGAAACGGTCGACGAGGTCGCAATGGACTGCGAGGGCGAGTCGAACCTGCATCGCTACGGCATTCACCTGTGCCTGGTGCAGATTTTCGACGGCGAGCGCTGTTACCTCGTCGATCCGGTGGTACTTGGGGATATTTCGGATATGCGGGAGTTCATCGAGAGCGAACGCGTCCGCAAGCTGATGTGTTCGGCCGACTTCGACATGCGCCTTATGCACCATACCTGCGGCTTCCGGCTCGGGAACGTGTTCGACGTTCAGATAGCGGCCAAGCTGCTGGGGAGCGAGCACCTCTCCCTGCAGGCGATACTGGAGGAGTACCTTGGTGTCAGCCTGCCGAAGAGCGCGAGCGACCGCCGATCCGACTGGAGCAAACGGCCGCTTTCGAAGCGGCAGATGGAATATGCCGCGGGCGATGTGCTGCACCTTCCGCCGCTCGGGCGCGTGCTCGATCAACGGCTTGCCGAAAAGGGCCTGACCGATGAGGCACAGAAGGCGCATCGCGCCCTGATAAACATAAGCTTTCGACCGAAGAGCGATCCGCATCTTCGTCTTCCCGGGGCCAACCGCCTGCCCGCCGCGGCCCGGACCCGCCTCAAGCGCCTCTACCAGGTCCGCGAACGGATCGCGGAAAGGCTGGATATTCCTCCCTTCATGGTCCTCGCCAATGAGGTCCTGGTCGCTGCGGCGAAAAACCCGCCGTCCGGTAAGGCCGCCTGGCACGCGTTAAAGGGCATGACCCGGTTCGCCCGGTCGCGCATTGCCGAGCTCGAAGCGGCGCTTGCGGACACGCCGGCGAAGTGAAGGCGCGGGCAGTGCCGGTAAATCGTTTGATCGGAGTGATGATTTAGGGTAGTATTAAAACGCCATGATTGGAGAAAAGCCTGTCAGTACGACGGAGCGATAAAGAAACCATGGAGCTTGCCGGACGGACAATAGCCGACCGTTACGTCATCACCGATCTCATCGGCGAGGGCGGGATGAGCGTGGTCTTTCGCGCACTGGGGACCGACGGGGACATGGTAGCGGTCAAGGTGTTGCGCGAGAGGGGGGTGTCCCGCCGTATCGAGGACATCATCCGCTTCAACGCCGAAGCGCGCGTGGTAGCCAGGATAAGCCACCCCGGAATCGTCGCGATCTACGAGACAGGCGAGCTGCCCGCTCCGCTCATCGAGGGACACTCCGCCCACTACCTGGTAATGGAGTACGTCGCCGGAACCAGCCTGCAGGACGAGCTGAACCACGGAGAGACGTTCGCGCCGGGCGAGATTTTAAATATCACCTCGCAGGTGTGCGACGCGCTCGCCCACGTCCACGACCTGGGAATAGTTCACCGCGACATAAAACCCGGCAATATCATTATCTCCGGGCGGGGGGACGATCTGCGTGCGGTGATCATCGACTTCGGCCTGGCGCATGTGCGCGAGTTCGGCGGTGATGCGGGCGAGGGGGCGCTGGGCACCTTTCGCTACATGTCGCCCGAGCAGAGCGGCATTATACGAAGGACCGTGGACGAGCGCAGCGACCTCTATTCCCTGGGGGTACTCCTGTACCGGCTCATTGCCGGACGCCTGCCCTTCGAGGGCGGTGACGCCTCCTCCATCATACATCAGCACATAGCGAAAAAGCCCGAACCGCCCTCGCGCTTCAATCCGGACGTGCCACCCGTCGTCGAGCGGATTGTCCTTCGGCTCCTCGAAAAGGAGCCCGAAAGACGATACCAGAGCGCGCGCGGCCTTCTGCATGATATACGGATGATCATGTCGGGCTCCACCGATATCATCCCGGGCGCGGCCGACCGGCAGGCGCGCCTCTACTCGCGTACTGGAATCGTCGGACGCGACGCCGACCTGGCCCGTCTGCGGTCCCGCTATGATGACCTTGTCCGCGGGAAGGGCGCGGTCTGCCTCATCTCCGGCGAGGCCGGCATGGGTAAAACCAGGCTTGCCGAAGAGCTTCGCGATCATGTCGTTTCAAGCGGCGGCATATTCATAGAAGGAAAGTGCTTCGCGGGAGAGAACAAGGCGCCGTACGGGCCGTTCAAGGACGCGCTCAACCTGTACCTGCAGTTATTTTCCAAACTGAACGACCGGTACCGTTCGGACCTGAAGGCCCGGATCAGCTCGATCGGCATTGACCGTTGCGGCGTGACCCTGCGGTTGAATCCCATGCTCATCGAGATAACGGGCCCGTGCCCCATTCCGGTCGAGCTCGAACCGGAGCGCGAGAACCGGCGCTTCCTGATGGTGGTCGGCGAATTCATCCGCGCCCTGGCCGATACCCGCACGCCGCTCGTGCTGTTTCTCGACGATTTGCAGTGGTCCGACGAGGGGACCTTCTTGCTTCTGGAAGAAATCGCATCGGGCATAGCCCTGGCGCCGCTGTTGGTCATCGGCTCGTATCGCGACAACGAGGTTTCCGACTCGCACGGCGTAAGCCGTTTCATCAGGCTCGCCATACAGGAAGGTTATCCGATTGAACATTTACACGTTGAGCCGCTCGACCGCGCGTCCGTCGCCCGCTACGTTGCCGGACTCCTTGGCTCCGGCGACGCGTATATGGACCGGGTGGCCGACGTTGTGTTCCGGAAGAGCCGGGGCAATCCCTTTTTCGCCCTCGAAATCGTCAAGCGTATGGTCCAGGAAGGGGCCCTTGCCCTGGCGGGGGACTTTTGGAACGCGGACGACGGGAAGATCGCATCGCTCGAGATTTCAACCAGCATCCTCGACGTGGTCATGCGGCGTATCGAGAGACTCTCGCCGCGGTCCAACGAGGTGCTTTCGTACGCGGCGGTGATCGGCCGCAAGTTCGACATAAGCCTGCTCTTCGGGCTGCTTGTCGGCGGCGGGGACGGAGCGACGTACACGCATAACGAGGTCGTGCGCATCGTGGACGACGCCGTGGCGATGCAGCTCCTCGAGATCGACCGGAGGGAGCGGGGCAAGCTCTTCTTCGTCCACGACAGGATCAAGGAGGCGTTTTATAGCATGCTTTCGGTGGAGCGCCGCAAAGGACTCCACCTCCGGATAGCGCGCACGCTTGAAGAAGGGCCGCCCGGCGCCGAATCGCCGGTGTTCGACATGGTGTTTCACTACTCGCAGGCCGGGGACGGCGAAAAGGCGCTCAAATACGCCTATCCCGCCGGCAAGCGCGCGATGGAAAGCTACGCGAACGAGGAGGCCATACGCTATTTTTCCATAACGGCCGGCATGCTCGAGCGCGACGGGCTGGTCGACCTTGTCCGCATGCCGCTGTGGCTGAAGTGCCAGACCAGGATCGGGGAGCTTTACCTAATAACGGGCAGGAACGACGACGCAATCGGGCTCTTTAACCGCATACTCCCGCACCTTGGATCGTCCACCGCGCGCGCGGCGGCGTACCGGCAGATCAGCCGCGCGTATTTCAAGAAGGGCGATTTCGCCAATAGCGAACGGTATGGCGCCGACGGTCTCGCCCTGCTTGGTGAACGGCTGCCCCTGTCGACCTGGCGGGTCATCCCGGGGATCCTCCGCGAGTTCGCCACGCACCTTGCCATTAAGGCGCTTCCGGGGCTTTTTCTGTCCCGGGGCAAAAAGAAGGCAGGTGAGAGCGACCTGCTTATCATCCAGTTTTATCACTCGATAAGCTGGAATTACGCCCTCAGCTCGCTTTTAAAATTCGTCCGCTCCACGCTTCGCATGCTCAATATCTCCCAGCGGCGCATCGGCGTTTCGCGCGAGCTCGCAATAAGCACGCTGGGGCTCGGAATGATGTACGCGGCGGCCCCCGCCTTCGGCAGGGCGCTTCGCTACCTGGAGAGGGGGCTTTCCATAAGCACGGATATACGCGACACCTTCTACAAGGCCGTGTCGCAGCAGTTACTCGGAACCTATTACTCGTGGACCGGGGACATCGACAAAAGCACGAGTCTTCTCATGCAGGGTTACGACAATTTCAGGCGAATCGGGGATATCTGGGAGCTCGGGCAGGTCAACAACATCGCGAGCGTCAACCATTATTACTCGTCCGATTACGAGCAGAGCATCCGCCATCTCAATGAATGGATCGTCATAAGCAACAGAATAAACAACGATTACGGCCTGTGCAACGGTTATGCAAACCTTGCCTGGGTGTATACCGATATGGGGGAGTACGGTCTGGCCCTCGAATACGCCGGGAAATCTCTGGACTTAAGCGCGAGGCGGGGAATCTGGTTCGCTCATTTTCTCGCATGCGCCTACGCCGGCTACTGTCGCAGTGAGATGAACGACCACCAGGCGGCGATCGACCTCCTGGAGAGGGGAAGGGAATTGGACCGTCGCCACCGTTTTACGCTCAGGGTCTACACGGCCCCGCTGTACATATACCGCGCCGAGGCGTACATGCGGCAGTACCTTGACGCGCGCCAGAGATTGCCGCGGGCCGGGGCACTCATGCTGCGCGCGAACATGAAGCGCGCGTGCCGGGAGGCGCTCGAACATTCCAAGAACTGGCCGCAGAACCACTGCGCCGCGGTGCGGGTGGCCGCCCAGTGCGCGGAGGCGCTGGGACACGGCCGAAAGGCCCGCCGGCTGTATCAGACCGCCATAGACCTCTGTTCGCAGATGGGCAGGCGGTTCGAGATGGGCAAAGCTTACCTCGGATACGGGGCGCTCCTCGCCCGTTCGGGTAATTCAGATAAAGCCGCGCCCCTCCTCGAGGCGGCGCGAAAGGTCTTCGGAGAGATATCGGCGCCCTATTACCAGAGAAAAGCCGCCGACCTCCTGAGCCCGCGCGCCGAGGAGCGCAGCGCCATCCAGCGTCTTACGGATCATCAGCGCCTCTCGTCGATCATCAGCATCAGCCAGGACATGAGCTCCATCCTCAACCTCGACGAGCTTCTCGAGCATGTAATGGCCAGGGCCATGGAGGTGACGGGCGCCCAGCGCGGGTACCTTTTCCTGGTGGATGAGGCTACCGGAAAACTAAATATGCGGGTCGCAAGGAACATCGACGGCTCAGCCATCCCGGAGTATTCGCACAACGTGATCCACGAGGTGTCGAAGACGGGCAGGACCATCATCACGACCAATGCCGAGAAGGAGGAAAAGTTCACCGGGTTTCAGAGCGTCCTGGATTACGGCCTGAAGTCGATTCTCTGCATACCCATCGCCGGACGCGACCGCCCTGTCGGTGTCTGTTACCTCGACAATCCGCTTACGGGCGCCGTCTTCACGGACGATGACGCGGACGTCCTGCGCGTTTTCATGACCCAGGCCGCCATTTCGATCGAGAACGCCAACCTTTACGCAAACCTCGAGGCGAAGGTGGCCCAGCGAACCGAAACCATCGAAAAGCAGAAACGCGACCTGGAAAACCAGATCGCGCTCGCCGAAAAGATACAGCGGGCGCTCCTGCCTGGCGTCCTGCCGGTCATCGATGGCGCCGACGTCGCGTTCCGGTACGAGCCGGTGATGAGCGTCGGAGGGGATTTTTTCGATGTGCTGTACGACGCCGAGAGGGGGCTCGTGGGGCTGGCGGTGTGTGACGTGTCGGGACACGGTATGCCGGCGGCGCTCCTGGCATCGATGACCAAGGTGTCGCTCCAGTCGTGGCGGCAGACGCTCCAATCACCATCGCGGACCCTCGCGGTGATCCGCGAGACGCTTTCCGGGAAGCTCAGCTCTCATTTCCTGTCGGTATGTGTCTGCTGTCTTAACCTGAACAGCGGCCGCCTTGTATGCTCCTCGGCCGGGCACCCCGAGCCGCTCATCCTTCGCGGCGGCGGCATTCTCGAGATCGTTAAAGTGCGCGGCCGCATCATATCCGACGCCTTCGCTCCGTCGCGTTTTGAAGAGCGGACGATGACGCTGGACAAGGGCGATAAGCTGGTGCTCTATACCGACGGGTTCACCGAGGCGCGCAACAGGTCACTGGCCATATTCGGGGAAGAGGCGCTCCAGGGGGCGCTGCGGAAACTCGCGCCGCACAATGCGCGGAGGATCTGCGACCAGGTGTTTTTTCTGGTCAAGGACTACGCGGCCGGCGGGCACGGTCTCGATGACGACCTCACCATTCTGGCGATCGAGTATACCGGCCGCCCGGAAAGCGCTATTCAAACTGGAGGTGCCTGACCACTTCCCCCGAATTTTTAAGCTCGAGCAGCGAATCGATGCCGATCTCGAGGTGCCTGTGTGCGAAGCGCGATGTCACCTCGCGGTCGCTTTCAGCCGTCTTTATTCCCTCCGGTATCATCGGGTTGTCCGAAACGAGGAGCAGCGCCCCGTGCGGGATACCGTTGTAAAACCCCACCGAGAAGATCGTCGCCGTCTCCATGTCGATGCATATCGCCCGAATTTCCTGAAGGTAGTTTTTGAACTTCTCGTCGTGTTCCCACACGCGCCGGTTGGTGGTGTACACGGTGCCCGTCCAGTAGTTGATCTGGTGTTTCTTGATTACGTGCGACACCGCCATCTGCAGGCCGAACGAGGGGAGCGCCGGCACCTCGGGCGGCAGGTAGTCGTTACTGGTCCCCTCGCCCCGTATGGCGGCGATGGGCAGTATCAGGTTGCCAAGTTGCGTCCTCTTTTTTAATCCGCCGCACTTGCCGAGAAAGAGCACGGCTTTGGGGCGTATGGCCGAGAGAAGGTCCATGACTGTGGCCGCCATGGCGCTGCCCATGCCGAAATTGATGATGGTGATGCCCAGCGCGCTTGCCGTCTGCATGGGGCGGTCGGTCCCGGTTACCGGCACACCATACTTGTCGGCGAACATGTCGACGTAGGTGATGAAATTGGTGAGAAGGATGTACTCCTGGAAACCTTCCAGCGGCATTCCCGTATAACGCGGAAGCCAGTTCTCGACTATGTCCTGCTTCGTTTTCATGAAATGCTTGCCGTCCTGCCCGCTCGGTGTCGGGTTCAATTTACCCGGCCGCCCCCGCGATTGCCAGACTTTTTTCGTATGTGCACGGTGCTCCGGCATAAAACCTGACCGGGCAAGGGCGAGGGCCGATGTGATTACCGCCGTCGTCGAGTGGTTTTACGGACGGTTGCAGGAGAAAGGAGGCGGCTGACTCGACTCATCGAGCCTCATAAAGCTGTTGGCCGGATAAGGGACGGCGCATGCGGCGAGTAAAACAACGATCATTTTAACAGTCAACGGCACGCGACCCGCCGCCAGGTGAGTAGAGCGTCTGGATTTGGGAGGCCCGCCGGGAGGCGCCGGTGTGTCGACGCCCGTTCCCGGCACACAGTGGCCTACAGGGACATCGCCGAGAGGCGAAGGTCCTTCTCCATCCAGAGCCGGTTTACCCATTCCTGGAATTCCTCGCGGAACTTTTCGTTATCGAGATAGTCGCCCTGGAGCTCCTTGGTGATCGGCAGCTCCTCGATATGGATCTTCACGCGTGAGATACCGCCGCAAAGAAAGTCCCAGAAGCTCCTGATGCCTTCCGGATAGCAGATGGAGACGTTAAGTATCTTCTTCATTTTCTCGCCGCCCATGGCCGAAAGCACGAACGCCATCCCGCCCGCCTTGGGCTTGAGGAGATTGGCGAAGGGCGAATTCTGCCGGCGGTGTTTTTCTTCCGTAAAGCGTGTGCCCTCGATAAAGTTCATCACCGACACCGGAATGTGCTTGAACTTCTCGCAGGCCCTGCGGGTAATCTCGATGTCTTTGCCCCTGAGGTGCGGATACTTTTTGAGAAACGCCCCGGAATAGCGTTTCATGAAGGGGAAATCGAGCGCCCACCACGCGATCCCCATCAGCGGCACCCAGATCAATTCCTTTTTCAGAAAGAATTTTAGAAACGGTATTTTTCTGTTGAAGACTTTCTGTAAAACGAGGATGTCGGCCCACGACTGGTGATTCGAGATGACAAGGTACCATTCGCGCGGGTTGAGCCCCTCGAGCCCGGCGACCTCCCAGTGAATGCGCTTGGTAATCTTCATGTTCAGGTTGTTGATCGAGATCCACAGGGTGGCAATATAATCGAGAACGAAGTTGCAGGCCGCGCGCCAGCGTGCCAGCGGAAGGAGCTTGAAGAGGCCGATGAGCGGAAACAACGGGAACACGATGGCGGTATTGAGGAAGTACAGGAGTATTGAGACCGATCCCGTCGAGTGATGAGCGACGGTCGAACGGCGTCTTCTATTTTGCGTAAAATGATAGGTAAGGTCGATGCTTCGATCATTGTTTTCCATTGGATGTCCTTTTAATTGATTTCTGAGGAAGGAGTGCTTGTTGATCCAACCGTACCGGCGCCGTCGGCTGAAGATACGTCGACAACAGACTTCCGTTCCGATAAGAAAGACGGTAATTCCGCGGAAAGGTTGCAGAATTCAGTGTATGCTCTTTGTGCGGGTGTTTTTTGTCAAGGATTTATTGTAATACAATAAGGCAGCGTGGGGGGATAAAATCCGGGCTGAAAACTGTCGCTGCGAGGAGCGCGGCGATCTTAAAGGGCGGCAGGTTTATCCATAAAACGTAGCACAAAAAAAGATTGCCACGCCCCGATACGGCCGGGTTCGCAAAGGCAGACTGTTATCCGAAAATTAATTCACACCCGAGTGGGCTGAAACAGCACCGGGACTCCGGCGCGATTTCAGCCCCCCATGACAATGGAAATGCACTCAGGCGGATTTATACCGGTTTTCGCCCCACATCTTGAAGAGCTTCAGCAGCGCCAGACAGACGAGCATCATCCCGGCGAACACCACGAGAGTGAGCTCGACGCTCCAGCCCCACAGCACCGGCGCGCTGACGAGAAGCATGGTGCCCAGCACCGGGACCGAGGCGAATATGGTCATGTAGCCCAGCTCCATCGCAGTGCTGGTGCGGAATTCCGGATCAACTATGCGGAGCAGAAGAAGGCCCGTGGAAACCGTTCCGGTCACGGTACCGTAGATGGCGAGCGTGCGCTCGAGGTTCTGCGACCAGATGCGGTTGCCAAGGTACACGACGACGATGGTTGTCAATACCCCGGAGAAGAGGCAGATCACCGAAATGGGCACGATGTACCGCCATACGATCACCATCTGGACCGCCATCACCGTGGAAAGGATCAGGAAGTCGACCGACCATCCCGTTATGCGACGCTGGATTCCGCCGTCGACCAGATGCCCGTAGCCGATCCTCACCACGATCGCGCGCACGAGCTGCGCGACGAGCATGCCGAGGAAGAAGAAGAAACCCCACAGCGTGGTGGCGAGCTCTGGCTGGAGCAGGCCCCCGAGGGTGTGGACCAGTCCATAGGTAAGCAGGTACACGAGCCCGACCAGCGAAAGCTGAAAGGCGAGGGTCTCGACGTTCGCCGAGTGCATTGTGAGCGTGCCGGCGCTTTCCTTCGGGCTGTTCTTCCCGATGACGCCGGTGAGGAGATCTTTGGGAAGTGCCGTCTGCGGCTGCGCGGCCCGGCCCTTCTTGATCCCCCAGTTGGCCAGTGGTACGCCCACGAAAAAGGCGAAGAGAAACCCCACGGTGGCGAAGGTGAGTCCGATGGTGGCCGCGTGCTCGAAGCCGAAGTTCTCCCACACCTTGCCGATGGAAAGGGCCTGCCCCGGGCCCTCGGTAAACCCCAGGGGCGCGAAGAAGCCGAAAGTCTTGAATAGATTATAGCCCATATAATTGAAAAGAATGACGAGCAGCCCTCCGGCCAGCGCCTGTACCGGAATGGTGATTCCCTCAATGAGCGCCATCCAGAGCGATCCGCGGAACATCTCTTTTCCGGTGTACGCCGCCTTCTCCTCGGGGGTCCTGATCGTGAGGCCCACTGAGATGAAGCTGATGTTGAAGAAATGATAGGCGAACGCCTCGAGCAGTGATGTTTCTATGCTGATTATACCTGAATGGAGAAAGACCAGCCCGATGAGGCCACCAAGCAGGCAACTGGGGAAGAGGAATCGCTGTATGAAGGGGATCTTGGCCCGTAGAAATATACCGATAAGAAGCATTATTCCCAGCCAGCTGAAAGCGAGCAGGGCTTCGAACGGAAAGGGTATTGTCATAGGGTACCTCTTTTATGTGTGGTAAAGGGCCGCCGGGCGGCTTCTGGGCCTATGGGCCGGCACAATGTTACCTGTAACGTGCAAAATTGCAATCAGAAAATGAACCATGTTCATTTAAGATGGGGAGTGATCGGCCAGGGGGGTACGGACAGGGCGCGGCCCGTGAAGCCGCGCCCTTTGTGTGCGGAAGGTCGGTGTGAGCTTACATCCTCGCGAGCCGCGCGATGCGGTCCTCGATGGAGGGATGGGTCGCGAACAGTGATACGCGCTTGCCCGAGCTGATCTTCGCCATCGAGAACGAGTCCTTCTTCTCGGGAAGCTTTGCCGCTTCGGCAAGCCGTTTCAGGGCATTGGCCATCGACGTGGGCGAGGTGTATTTCGCGGCGCTGGCGTCGGCCCGGTATTCGCGCATCCGTGAGAAGGCGGCAAGCGGTATTGAGGCGAGCAGCATGAGGAAGGTCTCGAGCACCATCACGGTCACAATATAGCCGAGGAAGCCAAGTCCGCCGCCGCCCTCGTCGCCCCTGAGGAAGCTGTCGAGGAACTGGGCGATGATACGCGAAATGAACATCACCAGCGCGTTGGCCACGCCGGTGAGGAGCGTCATGGTTACCATGTCGCCGCTGGCGATATGGCTTACCTCATGGGCGGCCACCGCTTCGACCTCTTCGCGCCGCATGGACGAAAGGAGCCCGGTCGAGAAGGCCACCAGCGACTTGCTCTTGGACGGGCCCGTTGCGAAAGCATTGGGCTCGGCGGCCTGGTAGATGCCGACCTCGGGGACCTCGGGAAGGCCGGCCTTACGCGAGAGGCGGGCGATCATTTCGTAGATTTCGCGCGCTCCGGGATCCCTCGTTGTGCCGTCGACGAGCTGGATGTTGTAGGCCCGTTTGGCCATCCAGCGGCTGATGGCGAGCGAGATAAAGGCGCCCGACATGCCGAAAATACCGCAGAAGATCGCCAGGCCGTACATGCCGCCGGTCACCTGTATGCCGAGGAGCGGGAGAACGATATTGATGATAAGGCTCACCGTAACCACCACGAGGAGGTTGGTGAGCAGGAACAAACCTATTCTTTTTAGCATTCTTTCTCTCCGTAATAGTGGTAATAAACAGATCCGTTGCAAATCCCGGTGATATCGGGTTTCCCCCGCCTGCGACGGCTGGAAACCGGCTTTATTTCCCGGTTAAGCAACGGCCTTGACAAAAATTAATCCCGAACCGTTGTCGGTGTCAAGGCTAATTATGGAGTATTTGTCCTTCCAACGTGCAATTTGTTACGCTGTCGGGCGAAAAACCGTATTCGAGCCGGTTGAACCGGCCCACCGGAATAAAAACATGGTTGTCAGGCAACTGCGGGGCATGATATGCTCGCGGCCGGCAGTAGTGGGAGATTAGAGGATTAGAGGATGATGGATATTTTGCCGTTGCTTTCATTAGGAGTTTTTCCGTCCCGGATGGTAATATTAACCTTTATTTCCTGCGGAAGCTGTATGAAAATGCTCGACGTGCGTCAGGCGTGGAACGGTATTGAGATTAGGCTGCGATGGTTCGCGTATGTGTATGTATTCCTTCTCGTCATCGAAGTCGCCTCGATCGTCGCTCTCTGGTATTTCGAAATTTTTACCACCGTGGTTCTCCAGCTCGGCATCATGATCGCCGATTTCAAGGCGTTCACGGACGCTCTGTCGGCGAACTCGAACGAGCCCATCATCATGATCTTTGGCGCGCTGGGCGCGCTCATTATGCTGTTCGGCACCTGCTGCAGTCCGAGTCGGGTGTTGAACTCCACCGTTATTACGGCCACCGCGGAGGACATACGGGTTGTCCACGGCCCCGTACCCTGGGCGAAGGGGAGTACCGTTCCGCGCGGGGAGTTCGAGCGCTTCGAGGTGGAGCAGCGCGCACAGCGCACGAAAGGGGGCACGACGTATTATTACCGGCTTATGGCCAGACGCGGTGACGACGCGCATAAACTCGCCGTGTACCTTCAGGACGAGGAACTGGCCCGGAAGGCAAAGGACGGACTGGACCGCTTCTATGCCCTGACAACTTCGGAGAATCAGGATAGTTAAATTCACTTTCCCTCGGAGGATAAGATGAAACAGGACCTGTACAGAACGCTCCAGGAACGGCTCGATACCTATTCGCTCGGCTTTCCCGCTACGGAATCGGGCGTGGAGATCGAATTGCTGAAAGAGCTTTTCACCGATGATGATGTGCGCGTATTTCTCGCGCTTTCGCCCATGCTCGAGACGCCCGAAGCGATTGCCGGAAAAATCGGCCTTCCGGCGGACGAGGCGCGGGTGAAGCTGGAGGACATGGCGGGCAGGGGACTCCTCTTCCGGTCGAAGAAAGAGGAAACGGTGAAGTACGGGGCGGTCCCCTTCATGCACGGACTCGTGGAGTTCAACACCACGCGGATGAGCGCGCGGTTCGCAAAGCTCCTGGAGCGCTATTTCCGGGAGGGTTTCAGCGAGGCGATCGCGAAGACCTCGGGCCTGTTTCTGAGGACCATTCCGGTCAACAGTTCCATCATGCCAGAACATCACGTCGCGTCGTTCGACGACGCCGCCGAAATATTGAAAAAGGCGAATCCCATAGTCGTTTCCGAATGCACCTGCCGCAAGCACGCGGGACTATTGCATAACGACTGCGGCAGGCCGGTCGAGACCTGTTTCATGTTCGGCTCGATGGCGCGTTATTACATCGATTATGGCATCGGCCGCGAGGTGGGCTACGACGAGGCCGTCGATATATTAAAAAAGTGCAATGAGGCGGGACTGGTAGTGCAACCGGGAACGGCGCAGAACCCGGCCGGCATGTGCAACTGCTGCGGCGATTGCTGTGCCGTGCTCCGCGGCCTGAAACTCCTTCCGAAACCGGCCGAGGCCGTGTTCAGCAACCACTACGCAGTGGTCGAAACCGGCCTCTGCACGGGATGTGAGGCGTGCGTTGAGCGCTGCCAGATGGAGGCGCTCGCGCTCAACGACATGGCCGGCGTGATGGCGGTCGATACGGACCGCTGCATCGGCTGCGGCCTCTGCGTTACGGCCTGCCCCCCGGAGGCCCTCTCACTCGAAGTTAAAAAGGAAGGGGCCTTCCGCGCGCCGCCGGCCACAAGCATGGAGCAGATGCT
This sequence comes from Spirochaetota bacterium, assembly GCA_035477215.1. Taxonomy (NCBI): domain Bacteria; kingdom Pseudomonadati; phylum Spirochaetota; species Spirochaetota bacterium. Next base: position 79,538 of record DATIKU010000002.1, read on the forward strand.
TGATCTCGCGCGGAAGAGGGGAGTGCTGTAGGGGCTGATGTGTCACTTTGTGCCGGATGATGCTCCCAGGAGGGAAATGATCCCTTCGGCGGCCTTTTTACCCGAGAGAAGCATCCCGCCGAACACCGGACCCATGCGATACCCGCCGTAAACACCATTGGCCGCCATGCCGCTCACGAAAAGGCCCGGAAACGCCTCCCGGGTGTTCTGGACCGTGTTGAGTTCACCGATATCCGCATCCATGGATTTTTCGCCCACGATGCCTCCGGTGGGCGTGTTCAGCCGTACGCCCATTTTACGGACCAGCGCGGCGGTGACGGCGGAGGGATGTCCGGTCGCGTCGAGTACGAATTTGGAAAGCACGGTAAGCGGATCGATATGGAGACCCGTCATTTCCGTAGTCACCCAGTTGATGACAAGACCGGAGACCCTGTTGTTTTTGAAGACGATGTCCTCCATGTTGACGAGATTGAAGATTATGAGGCCGGCCCGCACCGCTTTATAAATCAGGGTCGCGGTTACGTCGATCGAATCCAGGCAATAGTAGCCGTTTTCATACTCTTTGCCCGTAAGGCCAAACTCGTCGAGGATCGCTTTTCCCTCTTCCTGCACCACGATCTCGTTGAACATCATTCCGCCCCCCCAAACGCCGCCGCCGATTGAGAGCTTCTTTTCGAACATGGCGACTTTCCTGCCCGCGCCGGCGAGATAATAGCCCGCTACGAGTCCCGAGGGCCCCCCTCCAACGATAGCGACATCCAGGTCGAGCGCGTCTTTAAGCTTGGCCGAGTACGAGTCGATGATAGCTTTGCTGATGGTTGTCTCGTTAAGCATTGCTTCCTCCGTGTGGAATAAGTGATGGAGGGCGGTAGTGGTTGATATAAGACCCGTTGTTTATTTGCCGGAAAAAGGGGGGAATAATCAGAGGCCGGACGATGATGTTCCGAATATTCTCCCTACGCTGGCATTACCCAGATCAGGTTCAACGGGTATAATCTCAGGCCGTTAGGCCACCCCATGTGTGCTGACCCGTATAGGAGGCGGAAAAATCTGTCAACAATAATAACAATTCCGGAACTACCCGGCGGCCGCATCCCCGATCCCAAGCTCCACGAGCTTCTCGCGGGTGGGTATGCCGTCGCGGCTCCATCCCATCAGGCCGTAGTACTCATCGAGCATGCGCTCGAGGTCGACCGTCTCACCCGCGCTGGGGCCCGAGGGCACCGGCGTTTTTAAAATGCGATCGGGCAGCGTGTCGTCTTTGCGCGAAAACCCCAGGCGCGCGTTGTACATCCGCTCAAGGTTGATGATCCGCTCGGCCGCGAGCTTCAGCCCGTCGATATCGAGCCCGATCCCCGTCACCAGGCCGAAGGCCTTCGCCTGGTCTCCCATGCCGAAGCCCCCTCTCACAGTTGAGCATATCCCCAGCGAGTCCACGGCGCACATGGTGAGCTGGTGCTCCTTCTGCAGGGCGCCCTTGTTCTCGTACGAGAGCCGCGTGCCGCCGGCTATCTCGGGGCCCATGGTGGTGGCGATCATGTGGTGCGCGCCCTTCGGTGACGTGGCGTAGGTGAGGGCCATGCCCTTGCAGCCGCGCGGGTCATAGGCGGCCAGGGCCTGTCCCTTGGAGTGCATGCCGAGCTCCGGCGCTTTGAAACGCTCGGACGCGGACTTTATGCCCTCGGCCAGTATGTCGCCGATACCTTTGCGCTCCGCCATCAGACGAAGGACCGCCACCAGCGCCCTGCCGTTACCGAAGCGCAGCTCGATGCCGTCGGTGTCCTCGAGCGTGATGATTCCCTTCTCGAAGCACTCCATGGCCAGCGATACGCAGCCGCCGGCGTTCATCGTGTCCATGCCGTAGGTGTCGCAGACCAGCGTGGCTTCAACGAGCGAAGCCCAGTCCGCTACGCCGCAGTTCGAGCCGAGAAGCGCGATCGTCTCGAACTCGGGGCCTTCAAGAAGCATGCCAAATCCGTCGGCGGTTTTAACATAACTGCGCTTGCCGCAGCCCACCGGGCAGGCGAAGCACGAAGCGTCGCCGAAGACGATGTCCTCGCGCATCCGGGGGCCTTCGAGCCGGTGCCCTTCCGTAAAAAAGGTCTCGGCGAAGTTCCTGGTGCAGAGCAGGCCGTTGTCGTTGATGGTCTTCAGGAGCTCCGGAGTGCCGTATTTCCTTCGATCGATAATTTTAGGATGGGCCTTGAGTGCCGCCGTGATATTTTCCGAGAGCGCCATGACCCCGGCGGGGTTGTGGAACCCGACATGGCCGGTCCCCCGGACCGCGATGGCTTTCAGGTTTTTACTCCCCATAACCGCGCCGCAGCCGCCGCGCCCGAATTCGCGGTACCATCCGGCGGTGATGCAGGCCATTTTGTTCAGCTTCTCGCCGGCGGGTCCGATGCAGGCTATCTGCAAAAGCTCGTCGCCGCCGAGATCCTCGCGCAGACGACTTTCCGTTTCGGGGATGGTTTTACCCCAGAGGCCGGTCGCGCTGCGCAGCTCGATAGCATCGTCGTCGATCCACAGGTATGCCGGGGACTCCGCCTTCCCTTCTATTATAAGGCCCGTATAGCCCGCGAAACGGAGTTCCGGCCCCCAGTGCCCGCCGCAGAGCGAGTAAGAATAGCTCGTGCTGAGAGGCGACTTAAAGGTGAGGTTCACCTTGTTCCCCGCGGGAAGCAGCGTGCCGACGAGGGGACCGTTCATGAATATGAGCTTGTTGTCCGGGCCGAGCGGGTCGACATCGGGCCCCACCTCGTTGTAGAGATACCAGGCGCCCATACCACGACCGCCGAGGAAGCGTCGCACGGCGTCTTCGGACAACTTCTCGCGCGACACGACGCCGCTTGCAAGATTCACCCTCAGTATCGCGCCGAAAAGGTCGCGTATATCGCTCTTCTCATTCATTGCACTTGCCTCCCTTCGGGCGTCCCCGGACAAGGGCCGAGCGATAGGGCCGCTCGGCCTTTCCGCGCTCGAGGTACTGGACGGCCTGTTCGGGACAATGGCGCACACAGCGGGGATTGCCGCCGCAGAGGTCGCAGATGAGCACGTACTTTTCGTCCGGGTGCATGCGGATGGCGCCGTGCGGGCAGGCCCGTATGCACCGCCTGCATCCGTTGCACTTTTCAAGGTCCACGATGATGGCCCCGGTGGCGTCACTCTTCGAGAGCGCGCCGGGCTTGCACGAGGAGACGCAGGGGGCGTGGGCGCACTGGTGGCAGATGATACCGTTATCGACCTGGCTGCCGTGGTCACGAATGATGGTGATGCGGCTTAAGGCCGGTCCCGCGACGCTGAAATGTTCCAGGCTGCACCACTGTTCGCATATCCTGCATCCTGTGCATTTCCCGGCCTCGAAGACCAGTACCTTTTCCTTCATCGCATCCCCCTGATGATCGGTGAGCGCCGTATCGTGCGCCATGTAAAGGCATGCTTAAAATGTAGCAATTCGAATTCGATTCACATTTAAAATTTTCACCGCTCGTGCGCGAATGGGCTTTGCAGCCGCCCGTCGGCGTCGAACACGATATCCATGGGCCCTCGAACGATCGTGAAGCCCGGGCCGCATGGCGGGCGTTCTAAAAGCGGCGCGGATACGGCGATTGTATCGAGGCGCAGGGTATTCCGTATCCACATCAGCCTGAGTTCGTCGGGCGTGCCCGTTCCCGCCATCCACAGCGCCACCTCCATGGCCTCCCTGTCGGTGTCGAAGGTCATGGGAATCTTGCAGGTGTCGGTGCGGTACGCGGTCCGGGAATTGAGGTAGAGCTTTTTTAAATCGATTTTTTCGACAAGCCTGCGCGTGGTGAAATCGGCGAGGCCGATCCCCTGGGCGTTGCCATTCGTTGCGGCCGTAATGTCGCGCACGAATATGCGGCCCACGCGCACCGGCGAGCCATCCTTTCGCCCGATGACGGAGGCGTCCATCCCGGTACCGCTGATCTCCTTTCCCATCTCGTCGACGATGAGCAGGTCGATGTCGTTGGAGGGCAGGGTGCCCATGAGCGAGCGCGCCTCTTCCAGAAGCTTCGCCTCGCCGGTCAGGAATTCGCCCGGGAGGAGCGCCTCGACGCGCGCGATTTCCTCGTGGGCGTTCTGCACGATTCCAAGGCCGAAGCGAACCGGGCTTTTTTCAAGCACCACATCCATCAGCGAGCGGACGATCTCCATCCACGAATGCCTTTCAATGGCGCGGTGATAGGTGGCCGCCCCCTCGCGCTTTCCCAGGCCTATCATGCACATTTTAACGAGTCCGCTTTCAATGCTTCCCGAAAGCCTGGTGTGGGGCTTTACGCGGTTGATGACGCCGATATGATCGGCCGCTGCCGCGTGCGCGTCGATGAACACGGGCGTACCGAGCGCGGTGGTGCCGATCTCGACCACCTCCATGGACGAGCGTATCTCGCAGCCCATGGCCTCTTCGGTGATGCCATAGCCGGCGAGTATGGCCCGCTGGCCCTCCGCCGTGCCGCCGCCGTGGCTCCCCATGGCGGGGACGATAAAGGGTTTCGCTCCCATGGAGTCGAGGTGGCGCACTGTCCCGGCGGTGATCGTGTCGATATACCGGATGCCGCGGCTACCCGCGGTGAGCGCGACGGTATCGCCCGGACGGATTATTTTTTCGAGCCCCCTGCGGGAAAGGGCGTTCAGAACGGCGCCGTCGATATCGTCGATGCCGTTCTGAACTGTCCCCCCTTCAAGCATGTAGAGTCGCGGCAGAAGCATGTTCCTCTCTCGTGTGCGGTGCTGACCGGACGATCTACGTTCAGCGCGCCGGGGCGTAGCGCGCCTTAAGCTGCGCCAGCTCCTTTTTCAAACGCGGCACGATATCCTTTCCGGGCGGCGTGCCGATGATGTTCGCCCGCTCGCGCGGGTCTTCTTTAAGATCATAAAGCTCGTTCGCGCGACAGGCCTCCCACTCGATATACTTGTAGCGCTCCGTGCGCACCGCCCTGTGCGGCGGGACTCTCCCTCCGAAGGGAAAGTCCTTGAAGAGCTCGTACATGAACGATCTTCTTCCCGCGGCCTTTTTGTTCCGTAAAATCGGGACCATGCTCTCGCCGTCCACGGAGCCGGCCGGTCTCACACCGGCAAGATCCAGTAGCGTCGGGAACAGGTCGATATTGAGCACCATCTGTTCGGCCTTCCGCCCGGGGTCGGGAATAAGCCGCGGATAGCGCACGATGAAGGGGATCCGCATGGACTCCTCGTACGGCCAGTGCTTGGCGTAGAGGCGGTGCTCGCCCCACATGTACCCGTTGTCCCCGGCATACACGATGACGGTGTCGTCGAGGAGCCCCATCACGTCAAGCTGTTTAAGCACGCGCCCGAGCTGCTCGTCGACCGAGGCAAGGCATTCGCAGTAGCGGCGATAGATGCCGTGCATCGAGCCCATCGATCCCTCGAGCCAGTTGTTGCCGCTCCAGGTGTTCCATTTGTCCGACTCGGGCGCGAGGAAATCGATCTTCGTGTTTTTATACATGCCCTTCAGGTGGCGCGGCGGCTTCCAGTCGTGGTGCACGGCCTTATGGGAGAGATACAGGCAGAAGGGCCGGTCCTTCCGCGCCTCTATGAATTCGAGAGCGTAGTCGGTGAGCTCCTCGGTGATGTATTCTTTGCGGCTCGGCACCGGCCGGTGGTTAACGAAGAGAGGGCAGTCGTAATAGTCGCCCTGGCCGTCCTTCTTCGTGAACGACACGAAAAGGTCAACGCCGCGAAGTTTCGGGAGGCCGCCGCCGGGCATATGCCACTTGCCGATGAATGCCGTGTCGTAGCCCGCTTTCTTTATCAACTCCATGAAGGTGACGTTGTCGTCGTTCCACGGGGTGAAGTTGTTGATGACGCCGTGGGAGGAGGCGTAACGCCCGGTGAGAAAGCTCGCGCGGCTGGGGCTGCAGAGCGATGTGGTGACGAAGGCGTTGGTGAAGAGAATGCCCTCGCGGACGAGCCGGTCCATGTTGGGCGTTTTAAGAAACGGGTGCCCCAGCGCCCCGAGCATGTCGAAGCGGTGGTCGTCGGTCAGGATGAAGATGATGTTGGGCCGCTTGCGCGCACCCGCGGCGAAAAGGCCCTCGCCGAAGGGGAGTACGTGCGAAATCGCCATCGCCGCTGCGCCTCCCATGGCCGCCAGCGCCTGCCTCCGCGAGAAGGGGCGAGTTTCTTCGAGCGTCTTTATCGGATCGCGTTTCATCGGCGGCCTCTTATCGAATGAAGTGATCGGCGTAATGGTTTACGACCGCGTACGCCCATTCCTGGCCACGGATGAGGCCGAAGTATACGCCTGCCGCGCCCGCGAGGAAAAGGGCCAGCACCCCCGGATGAAGCGCCTTTATAAGAGCGCCGCGCCGGCGATCAATGCACCGGCACAGCGTTTCGGCGATTGAGAACGCGAAGAGCGTCACCGCCACCACGCCGAAGGTCCATGGCAGGAAAAAGAAGTATACCATCTCGATGGCGTTGAACTGGCACGAGACGGTGAGCGCCATGCGGAAGAGCCAGACGAGCGGGTTGGCGAAGGCCACTGCGATGCGCTCGATGAACGAAGCGCCGCGGAAGTAGGCTATCGGCGGACCCACAAAGGCGAAGAACCAGATCGAGACGAACATGACCGCGCCCGAGACGTCCTTGATGACCGTGCGCAGAACGCCCGGCGTCATCGAAGTTGAGCCGTGGTAGATGACGCTTGAAACGGCGAGCGTGCCGAGTGCAACGAGAAGCGGGATGATGAAGCGGCCGAATATCCCCCGGTTTTCCACGCGGGCCTCCTTCGGAGTGATGGGAAAACGTAGTCCATGGAGCGGAGTGTGTCAACCGGATTTATTCGCCGGGCGCCCCGTAGGCTCGCAAACGCCCGCGCGCCTTCAGGGGGCGACGGGCGTTGCACGGATAGCGATCGAATAATTCCAGCCGCGCCGTTAAAATTATTGACAAAAAAACGGTCGCGCAATATCAAATCACAGGCCTTGTTTTCGACAGCTTATTTCAAGAGGTGAAGGTAATAATATGCTGAGCATTGTATCGAGGGTGTTCCCGCTCCGGGATTGATCGCGGACGATGTCCTTGTCTGTCGTAGCCGTTTCGCGCCTCACGTCCAGCCAGTCCCGCCAGGGCCGTCCGGCCCCTCGTAGCGGAACATTATTCCATCTATTTTACGCGTAATAACTAACGGGTCGACCGGTTCCGGTTCGTTACGGGTACTCAATGGCGTAATGCCTTTGCCATCCGGGACGAAAAACGGAATCATTCAGACCGGACCGCTTCGCCCGTGGAAGTATAATGAAATACGAGGATACAATGTCAAGAATCGATTACAAAACGGGAAATGAGTCAGAAACCTTTATCTGTGAAAATTGCGGCGCCGGCGTGGTGCCGCCCGAATCGGGAACACGGAACAGGAACCACTGCCCCGAATGCCTGTGGAGCAGGCACGTCGATTACCGCACGGGCGACCGCCTGTCGGTGTGTGGCGGCATGATGGAGCCCATCGCAGTCTGGGCCAGAGGCGGCGGCGAGTGGGCGCTGGTGCACCGTTGTGCGAAATGCGGGATCGTCCGCGTCAACCGCATAGCGGGCGACGACAACAGCCTGCGCCTCCTCGGTCTTGCCACGGGGCCGCTCCGGCGCCTTCCGTTCAGCCTGGACGGACCCGCCGGCGCGAGCGCGTCGAAAGGAGGACGGCCATGAAGCTCGAACGACTTGGATGGAGTGACTTTTTCGAGGCGCAGTTCGCGCCGCTTAAAGGCTCGGGGCTTTTGCCCGCCAGGGTGACGGCCGAGGCCGGCCCCGTTTACATGGTGGAGACCGAGGAGGGCCCCGCGACGGCGCAGGTGTCCGGGCGCTTTCAGTACGTCGCCTGCGGCCGCGCCGATTTCCCGGCGACGGGCGACTGGGTGCTCGCGCGCGTCGAGGGTGATCTATTGATGATAGAGCGTGTGCTGGAACGTAAAAGCCGCTTTTCGCGAACAGCGGCCGGCGGCGGGAGCGACGAACAGGTGCTGGCCGCGAACGTCGACACCATGTTCGTAACGGCCTCGCTCGAGGGCGGCAGGAACTTCACGGAGCGCGGGCTCGAGCGGTATCTTGTTATGGTGGCCGACGGCGGGGCCGCGCCGGTCATCGTGCTCAACAAGTGCGACCTGTGCCCCGCGGACGAAAGGGACGACTTCTCGCGGAGGGTCGCGTCGATCGCGGGGAATGTTCCGCTCGTCATACTGAGTGCCCGTACCGGTGAGGGGCTTGATGGTCTCCGGGGGCTCCTTGTCCCCGGCAGGACCGCGGCCTTTACGGGGCCGTCGGGCGTCGGCAAATCCGCGCTCATCAACGCGCTCCTGGGGCGCGACGCCCAGCATACCGGCGAGGTGCGCGAGGACGACAGGCGGGGCAGGCACACCACGACCCGCAGGGAGCTCTTCTTTCTCGAAAACGGGGCGATGGTGATCGATACGCCGGGCCTCCGGGAGCTTCGGCCCTCGGGCGATGCGGGGTCGCTGTTGGCGGCCTTCCCGGAGATCGCCGGGGCCGCGGCCTTGTGTAAATTCCGGAACTGCGGCCACGCCGACGAACCGGGCTGCGCGGTGCTGAGCATGGTGTCGGAGGGAGCGATCGCGCACGACCGCTACCAGGCCTATATGTCGCTCGCGCGCGAGATGCGGACAACGGAGGCGCTACGCACGGAGAAGGGCCGGCGCGAGCGGAAGGCGCGGGACAGGGAGATCGCAAAGCTGGTAAAGGAGTATAACCGGATACACAGGGAGTGAGGAGGGCGGCCACCGGTAGGGGCCGGGCCGCCATGCGCGCATCGTGTCCCGCCGCCTCAGCCCTTGGGCGAATCCTCGACGGACCCGGTGACGACCCGGTTGCGCCCCTCGTTCTTCGCCCGGTACAGCATGCTGTCGGCCGATTCGATCAAATCTTTCATGGTGATTTTCATTCTGCGAACCGGCGGTATGAAGCCCGTCAGACCGAAACTCATCGTTACGGGGATGGATGTTCCCGACGCCTCCACGGGAGTGTTCTCGATTTTCGCCCTGAGGCGCTCCGCTACAATAGATCCGTCTTCGATCCGCGTTTCGGGCATGACTATGATAAACTCCTCGCCACCGTAGCGGCACACCCAGTCGATCCTGTCCCGCATGGTGTCGATGATGGCTCGGCTGATCGAGATGAGCACCAGGTCGCCGGCGTGGTGGCCGTGGGTGTCGTTGATCGCCTTGAAGTGGTCGATATCCCCCATGATAACCGACAGCGGGCGGCCGTATCGCAGCGCGCGCTCGATTTCGGTGGGAAGCTGCTCCTCCAGAAAGCGGCGGTTGAAGCATCCGGTGAGTGGATCGCGGACTGAAATCTCCTTCATCGACTCGTACGCGCACTCGAGATCAAGCGTCCGCTCTTTCACCTGCTCCTCGAGTCCCGCATTGAGCCCGGTGAGCTCGCGGGAGAGGATTTCCACCCTGGTAAACGTACCGGTCAGGCGGCGGGAGAGCACCAGCGCCTGGCATAGCACGAATATGATGGTGCCCGCGTCCACCAGGTTCACCGAATGCACGTTGTAGCTCGCGTTAAGGTTGTCGTTTATCGTCGCGACGGACAATACTGCGAAGCCCGCCAGAATTATCGCCGCGCCGTCGCGCTTTCGCTTGACCGCGATGACGTTCTCCACGATGACGGCCGCGATGATGGCGAGCGCGAAGTAGAAGAAGGCGAACACGAAGCGTGTGAACACCAGCGGCGGGCTGAACAGGACCGCGATCGAGAACGCTCCCGTTATCGCCATTACGATTACGGGCTGACGGCCGGGGGTTTCGTCGGGATACAGGGATTTAAACAGGTAAACGCCCGCGGGGACCGCGAAAAAGTAGGACAGGTACAGTACGCGGATTACCGCATCGAACGGTATGGCCGGAAGTATGCGCGTTATGATGTATTCCCCGGTGAAGAGCGGCCGCAGGGAGATGATAAGGCAGAACAGCGCCATGTAGGCGAACTGCCGGTCCTGCGGCCGCATGAGGAACAGGGCCAAGTGGTAAAGGAACATGATGAAGAGGCAGCCGAACAGGAAAACGCTCTTGATGTCAATGATCCATTTCTCGTAAGCGATCTCGTCCTGTATGCCCAGCCGTATGTGCTCCCAGGGTCCGCCGGCGCGGTAATGGAAGTTCGACACCTGCAGCACGATATCCAGCCTGTCGGCGGGCGCGCTTTCGATCTCGCTTACCTGGGGCAGGCAGCCGGGAATGGATGCGGTCGGGTCCGCGCCGACCGCGCCGGCCCGGTTCGCCATCGTTCCGTTGACGTATATGGCGAAGGCCGAGCTGACGGTGGTGGTCCGTATGGCCAGGTCATGGTGTGGCCTGTCGAGAAGGACGACGAGGCGGTAGGTGGCGTGGCCCGTTCCCGGCAGTTTCGCGCCGTTTACCGGCAGGTCTTTCCATGTGCCGGGGAGGGCGGCGTAGCCCGTGCGGGGCGGCGGCCGGTCGCCGGTGAAGCGCCGCGGAGCGTGGAGCTCGTTCCAGTAGAATTCCCAGTCGCCCGAAAGCGGGAGCGTTCCACGGCGGTCAAAGTCCCACTCCCTCAGGTCGAGCACGCCGCCGACCGCGCGGGGGTACCCGTCCGGGTTCGTCAGGCGGTCGCACCGTACGGCGGCCGGCAGGAGGAGCATGATGAGCAGGAATAACGGGACCGTTCTCATCGTGCAATTACCCCGACGATGAGGCGGTTTGTAAATCATTTTTCCCGGTGATCAGGCGTTGTGGCCACCGGTAGGGGCCGGGCACGCCCGGCCCCTACCGGCGGCCGCAGGTGGCCGGGCCGTTTAAAAATACACCACCAGGTCGTCCTGCGAGTATTTATACAGGTTCTCCTTCAGCCTTTGCGCCATGAAAGGCTTTCCGTGCGCGGGGAGGATGAACTCGACCTTCATCGAGAGCGCCTTTTCCCATGAGGCGTACGCCAGGCCGACGTTTTCATTAAAGAGCGTGAGGTACTTCGCCCCCGCCCACAGGAGGAAGCTGGAGGCCATGTCCCCGCAGAAGAGGTATGTGTCCTTATAGATCAGGGAGATGGAGTCGGATGAATGCCCCGGGGTATACAGTACGACGGCGGAGAGGCCCACCTCGGCGGGCAGAACGGTTTTCTCCCCTCGCAGGATTATATCCTGTTTACGGACCGTATAGGGCGGAAAGCTGAAGTCCCAGCTTGGGGTTATCAGCATCTTCAGCCTGAACAGCGTGTAAATGGCCCTGTTGACGATGCCCCCGCCGTTTTTCGTGTTGTTCTCGCCCGCGGCGAGCAGGGGCACGCCCGTTTCATGGACGATGACGCGTAACGACGGATTCAGGGTGGTCATCATATTGAGAAAGCCGACATGGTCGTCGTGATGATGGGTGATGAAGACGTATCTGATATCCATAACGTCGACGCCGTGTTGTTTGAGGCCCTGTAAAAAGCGGTCGTACTCCTTCGCGTAGCCGTTGTCTATCAGCATGTATCCCTTTTCCAGCGGGATGAGGAAAACGTTCGTGAATTCCAGGGGGATCACTTTCACCCCGTCGGGCAGGCCGACCGTTTCGTGCCTGTCCGAAAAATACACCGCGCCCGACACCGCCAGTGAGGCGGCCAGCAGTATCGTGATGATGAGTGTACGACGTTTCTTCATTTTCATTCTTTTCTCCCTGTATGGTATGATCTTGAAGTAAGTAGTGTGCACGTTACGTGTTGCCTGTTGAGATCGCCACGTCGCTGCGCTCCTCGCGATGACAGGGAGGGTTTGCCATATACCATCGCGGTGTCCCTCGCTCTATCCTGTCATTGCGAGCCCCGGGCCGTATCGGGGCGTGGCAATCTCTTTACGTACTGAGTTCCATAACCCAACGTGTTGCCTGTTGAGATCGCCACGTCGGCCTGCGCTCCTTGCGATGACACTAATATAAATATGCGACAGGTCTAATATGTGAAATAAAGTTCACATTGTCAATAGTAATATGAACTTTATTTCATATTATGCTTGATTTTTATCTCTTTGTGCCGCAGGCTCGGCGCGTCGTGACGGAGAACCGCCGGCATATCGCCGGCTTCGAACGAAATGGAGAGAAGCGTGTCGGGAGAGAAGGCAAAAGCACGGAAACCGGTCCAGGACCGGGGCATACGGACGAGGGCCGCGATACTCGACTCGGCCAAAGCGCTCTTCGCGGAGAAGGGCTATCACGGAACCAACTCCAAGGAGATCGCCGCCAGGGCGGGGGTGGCGACCGGCACATTTTACAGCTATTTCGACGAGAAAAAGCCGGTATTCCTGGAGGTGATCCGCGGGTATTACCACGAAATACAGGACGCGGTCCTCGCCGACGGCGCGCTTGAGATATACTCAATGCCCGTCCGCACCAAAGCCGATCTCAAGAAGCTGGTGCGCGAGCTCATACGCGCGCTGTATGCGGCGCACACCCTGTCCCCTGAGCTTCACCGCGAGATCACGGCGATGACATACAGCGACCCCGAGGTCGAGCGGCTGATCAGGGAAGAGGTGGGCAAAACGATCGCGCTGGTCGGCGCGCTTCTTTCGAAGGTGTCGGACAGGCTTGCCGTCAGCGACGTTGAGGCCGCCGTGGAGGTGGTGGTCCACTCGGCCGAGGAGGTCATACACCGGCTGCGCATGTTCGAGCACAATGCCGCCGACGAGAGGGTGCTCGGCGAGCTTGAGGATATGATTTACCGGTATTTGTTTGTGAAGGGGTGATGGGCGGCGCGGACGGCTGAATCGTGCCCACCGCCATCCACCCGGTCTGCTTCGCGCTTGGTTCCATTACCAGGAAGCCCGGCATCAAAAACAACACGACCACGGCCCGCGACTACATTAAAATTACGATCCTCTTCGATCACGACGTTGTCGACGGCGCCCCCGCGGCCCGTTTTACCTCGCGCCTGGTCGATCTTATCGAAAGCGGCTATGGATTATGACGCTCGTGGCGTAAGCCCCTCGCTTTAAAATAGCGTATAACTCCAGCACCGAAAGTTCACTCCCTACAATCGCCCCCTCTCCCGCGGGAGAGGGGGCAGGGGGGTGAGGTCGTTAAGGAACACGCCGCGATGAACCCGTCGAAGCGGGGCCGGGGGGTGAGGTCGCCGCTCACAGCACGCCGGCACGGGAAAGCGTCACGAAACGAACTCCAGCACCGCCTCCGCGCCGCCGCCCTCGCGGTTGCGCACAACGATACGTCCGCCGTGGGCCTCCATGATCCGCGCGCAGATGTGCAGCCCCAGCCCGTACCCTCCGGTCTCGCGCGAGCGCGAGCGGTCCACCCTGTAGAAGGGCTCGAACACGCGCGAAAGCTCCTCCTCGGGAATGCCGCTCCCGCGGTCGCGTACCGTCACGACAGCTCCCGCGCCAAAGCCGCGCGCGCTCACCTCGACGGCAGTCCCCTCGGGCGAAAATTTCAGGGCGTTGCCGAGAATGTTCCGCAGCACTATCAGCACCCGCTTGCGGTCGGCGTTGATGAAAAGCGGCCCGACCGGAAGATCCATCGAGACAGCGTCCGCCATCGCGCCGAACTCGCGGATCGATACGTCGAGCGCTTCTTTAAGGTCCATGCGCTCGCGGCGCGGCGCGCCCTCGGGGCGTTCCAGCCGCTGGGTCTCCAGCAGTTCGCCGATCATCGCGTCGATCGCGGCAACGTCCTCCAGAACGCTCCGCCGGCCCGCCACCTCGGGCATGAGCTCGAGCGCCACGCGCATGCGGGTGAGCGGAGAGCGAAGCTCGTGGCTCACGTCGCGGAGCAACTGCTCGCGCGAGGCGAGCATGGCGCTCACACGCTCGTTCATAGCGTTAAACGACGCTGTGAGCTCGCCCAGCTCGTCGGACGGGCCGGCGGGCACGCGGTGAGACAGGTTCCCCGCTGCGGTCTGTTTCACGCCGTCGGCGAGCAGGCGTATTGGCGAAAGCAACCGGCGGATGAGAAAATAGGCCACTATCATCACCGTGCTCACCAGGCCCAGGAAAAGATAGAGAATGAGGCCGCCGCCCTCGGGGATGTCGCGCGCGCTTCCCCAGAAGCGATAGCGCACGCCCTCGCGCTCGGTCTCGTAGACGTACGTGCCCCTGTCCCAGCCGAAGCTGCCGCGCGGCGTGCGGTGCGACGGGTGTTTATGTTTCGACGGCTCCGGCGGTGGAGCCGTCGCCCAGCTGACGCCCGTTCCCTCCACCGCGATATTCATGGTGGTCTCGCGAGCGAGGCGCAGGGCCTCCCGGTGGTCGGGCGGTGTGCCCATATCGCGGATCATGTAGTCCGCGTAGGCATCCATGTTTTTAAGAAAGCTGTCGCGCCGGTTGAAGCGGAACTGCGAGCCGAAATAGGCGCCGATGAGCAGGTTGATGAGGAGCGCCGTCGCCACGATGATGCCGAAGAGCTTGGTGAAGATGGAGAGTTTAAGTTTCATGCGCGCCCCCGTCAGGCCGTAAAGGCGTAGCCCGTGCCGCGCACGGTCGTGATGTAGCGCGGCTTCCGGGGATCGTCGCCCAGCTTCTGACGCAGGCGGCTAATCAGCACGTCGATGGAGCGGTCAAAGGAGTCGTCGTCGAGTCCCTTGAGGCGCTCGAAGATGAGATCGCGCGAGAGCACCACGCCGCGGTTGCGCGCGAGCAGCGAGAGGAGCGCGAACTCCATCGAGGTGAGCGCCACCTCGGCGCCGTCAAGGCGGACGCGCCGCCGGTCGAAGTCCACCTCAAGCGCCTCCGCGCGGAACACGCGCCCGGGCGCATCTTTATGGCCGCGGCGCAACACCGACTGCATGCGCGCCACCAGCTCGCGCGGCTCGAAGGGCTTGGGGAGATAGTCGTCGGCTCCCATCTCCAGCCCCACCACGCGGTCGGTCACCTCGCCGCGCGCGGTGAGCATGATGATGGGAACCGAATGCGATTTCCGAATCTCGCGGCACAGGGTGAAGCCGTCCGTCCCCGGGAGCATCACGTCGAGGATGATGATGTCGGGAAGCTCCCGGCCGATCTCCTCGAGCCCCGCCCCGGGCGTCGTCGCGGTCCGAACGGCGAATTCGAAGCGCGACAGGTACTCCGAGAGGAGCGCGCAGAGCTTGCGGTCGTCGTCGATGACGAGGACGGACGTCACGGGACTACTCCTTCCAGCGCGCGTGATGTTCTTCCATGAGCGAGGCGAGCTTCGAGCGCTGCTCGGGCGTCAGCATGGCATGGAACTCCACGATCTTGTCGACGATAAAGGGCCGCAGGCGCTTCATGGCGGCCTCGCGTGTATCCAGGAGCCGGTTGATGGCGGCCGCTTCCAGCTTGTCGCTCTTCACCAGGGCGATCGCCTCGGTCCCCATCTTCTTATGCGTGGCACGCTCCTCCTTGAACTTCGCGAGCACCTCCACCTTGATGCCGTCGAGCTTCGCCTTCTGCTCCTTCGTGAGATCGAGCTTCGACGAGATCTTCTTTACCGCCCAGTCTGCGCGCTTCTCGGGGCTCGGCCTGCAACTGCCGCAGCCGGTCGCCACCAGCGCCGCCACGGCCACGGCGGCCGCCGCCACAATCGCGTTACGTTTTACGTTCATCGTACATTCCTCCTCTGTGGGTTGGTTTAGATACCCACAACATCGCGCGGCCGCGTAACGGGGTGATGTCCGATTGTAACGAAATGTTTCATTTTGATTTTTTTTCCCGGTATCGGGATCATTCCACCGGCAATCCGTTGATCCTTCTTGCCAGGTTTTTCGCGAAATTCGCGGTGCCCGCGTCCAGGTCGTTTAACGATGCCACGGTTTCCCTGTGGGCGAACTCGGCCACTCCTTTCTCCACGTCGATAATGCGCCCGTTTATGAAAACTTTGTTCTTCCACACCTCGACGCTACCCACAAGCATCTTCCTGGCGGACAGTAGTTTTCCCACCTGGACGGCGCACGAGGTGTCCGTGCAGCCGGTCATGGAGAAGGCCTGTTCCTTCAGGATCGCGTCCATGGCCGAGCGCTCGATGACCTGGAACTGGCCCGTGTTGATGAGCTCGGTGCGCAGCCATTCGCTCACCTTCCGCGCCTCCTGGTACGAGACGCCGTCGGCCTTGAAATCGATCACGGCTATGAGGCTCGCGCTGCCGCTCCTGATCACGGGTATGCTTTTTACGGCGGCCGCTTTAATCGATCCCCTGTCGGTGCCGAGCCGCTGGAGAAGCTTTATGCCGTAGCTGGTCTGTCTTCTCAGGGTGGTATGGTCGAATCCGAAACCGAAATCGACCCGTGAATACGCCTCCAGGCCCACGATGGCGCGGTCGACATCGGCGCCCTTTTCGTAAAGAAACAGGACCGTCTGGATGTGCCCGTAATAGGCGGCCCAGCCGAGGGAGGTGATGCCGGCACACCCGACAAGGCACGGGGTGGACTCGGCCTCGATGTTGGCCCCTTTTTCCAGAAAGAGCTTTACGAGTTCGGTCCTGCCGCGTTCCGCGGCGATTATCAGGGCCGTTTTGCCGTTCGGCCCGGAGGCTTCGTTGATGTTGGCTCCCTGGTTGAGCAGTTCCACAACGCCGTTTACATCGCCATCTCTCGTTTTCTGCTGAAGCGGCGATGTCGCGCAGCCTGCAACAATTACGACGGTCAGCAGAAGCGGAGAAACAAGTGCGACCGTGGTTTTCCGCGCCGTCGATAAGTGTACGAATACTTCCGTAACCTTCCAGTCGAGTCTCTTTTCCACTTCTGTCTCCTTGTTGTCTATGCCATGTGTAATGGTCACGGTATTTTTATGTAAACTGTTCATGCGATTTCGCTGATGGAGTTGAGGGAAGAGAGATACGGCGGTGGGAAACGAGAAGCCGGAAAGACGGTTTCGGACAGATCATACAATGCCTCCCGTGAGGGCGGAAACGGATTTCCCCGAACCGCCAGGAGGGTTGCCGTACCGTCATGACCGTGATTTGCGTCAAACTGTGTCGGAAAACGCTGATGTTTATATAAATAACGCTCTGGCAGAAAAACGATATATGGAACAAATAATTGTCAAGCTTTTTTCGGGATGTGTGTAGCGTCCGAGTGAAGCCATATCCGCGCTTCCCGGGGCCCGGCCCGCGGTTTCCGCAAGCAGCCGCCGTGAGGACCGCGTCAGGTTTAGGGTCCATCGTACATTCCTCCTCCGTTGGGTGGATTGTATGCTCACATCATCACGCGGCCCGTTTTACCTTCCGCCTGGTCGATCTTATCGAAAGCGGCTATGGATTATGACGCTCGTGGCGTAAGCCCCTCGTTTTAAAATAGCGTATAACTCCAGCACCGAAAGTTCACTCCCTACAATCGCCCCCTCTCCC
>DATIKU010000003.1 GCA_035477215.1 Spirochaetota bacterium
GACCCCCCATCCGGCAGGGGAAGAGTCCCTCCTGTCGGCACTTAAAATGACCCCTTAAACGGCAGTCAAAGTGACCCCCCTCCCGTAAAATGGCCCTCCAAACGATACCTGTTTCTGGAGGGCATACATGGCACGGGAGAAAACGATTATGGAAATGCGCGACATACTATCCAGACTCAAACTCGGGCATGGGATAAAACAGATATTCAGGGATACCGGCACCCACCGGAATGTCATTCGAAAACTCAAGAAGATAGCCGTGAAGAAGGGGTGGCTTGCGCCGGATTCCTCGCTGCCTCCGGAAAAGGAGCTGTACGAGGAATATTACGGGATGAAGGGGAAATCGTCGACTCACCCGCTTGAACCGTTCCGGACGCTTCTGGAAGAGTACGTCGAGGCGGGGATTTCGTACGTGGTGATGCATCAGAACCTCCGGGATCGGGTCTTTTGTTCGGAAAGCACGGTGCGTAGATTCGTTCAGACACGCATTGAGAACACGCGTCCGAAGGAGATTGTGAGAAGAAGGCGGGAGTTCGGCGTCATGGAAGTGGATTTCGGGAGGCTGGGCGTCGTGTACGATCACCGTGAACGGCGAAACCGGATCGCCTACGTATTTTCCGCCCGACTGCGATATTCCGGGAAGGCGTACCGGGACATCGTGTTCGACCAGCGACAGGAGACCTTCTGGGGATGCCATATTCGCGCGTTCGATTATTTTGGCGGCGTTGTGGCCCGCGCGGTGCCTGATAATACCAAGGCCGCGGTGATAGCGGCATCGTTCTATGACCCGTTATTGAACCGCGGGTACCACGACCTGGCCGAGTATTACGGTTTTCTCGTCGATCCCTGCAAGCCGTATCATCCCCAGCACAAGGGCGGGGTTGAAAGCGACATCAAGTACGTGAAGAACAATTTCTACGCCGCTTTCCGTTTGCGCCAGAAAGAGATGGGGAGGGATATCCCCTGCGCGGATGATATTCTGCCGGCGCTTCGGCAGTGGGAGCGGACGATTGCCGATGTGCGCGTCATCAAGGGCATTGGAAGCACGCCCGACGAGCTTTTCGTTCAGGAGTCCGCCTCCCTGAAGCCGCTTCCCGGCGATCGATTCGATATCGTTTCATGGAGCAAAGGCACGGTACGGCCGGACGGCAGAGTGCATTTCGACCGCTCCCGGTATTCCGTTCCCGACCGGTATATCGGCAAAGACGTGCTCGTTGCCTCGGATACGCGCAGAATACGCGTGTTTTGTGACCTCGAACTCATCGCCTCACACCGGAGGGCATCCAGACCGCATCAGGACGTCGACAATCCCGACCACCTGGGCGCGCGGGCACGGGCATACCTGGAGCACACCCGCGATACACTGCTCGCACGGGCGCAGTGCATCGGCGATGCCGCACACGAGCTCTCCCGGCTTCTCCTCAACGAGCGGCCCGTCGCACGGGAGCGTTCCGTTCACGGCATTATCACCCTTGCCGTCAAATACGGGCAGCCGCGCGTGGAGGCCGCCTGCCGCCGGGCCCTCAACTTTGACGCGCCCCGCTACGACGCGGTCAAACGCATCCTCGAAAAAAATCTCGATACACTCGGCGCTTCTCACCCGGCCGACTCGCACGGGCAGCGTCTCTTCGCCTTCGCGCGGGTGTCCGGATATTTTAACACACATTCACCCGCGGAGGAACACCATGAATGAACTGGCACAACTCAAACCGAAGCTCACACGACTCAAGATGTCCGGCGTCCTCGACAACCTGGAGCTGCGTATCCGACAGGCCGAGGATGATCGAAGCGGATACTCGGAATTTCTGCTCTCGCTCTTCCAGGACGAGATCGAGCGGCGGGACTTCAAGGTCCTCGTCACCCGTCTCAAAAAAAGCGGCCTGGACCCGAAGATGACGTTCGAATCCTTCGACTTTAAATTCAACGCACGCATCCACGAACCGCTCATCCGCGAGCTTGCCACCTGTGCCTTCGTCGAGCGTGGGGAAAACATCTTCCTGGTCGGACCGTCCGGCGTGGGCAAATCGCATCTTGCCTGTGCCCTGGGGCACGAGGCGTGCCGGCGCGGCATCGATGTGCTTTTCCGGCGTACCTACGCCCTTCTCAAATGGCTTGGCTCAGGAAGGGCCGACGGTACCTTCGAACGGAAATTGAAATCGCTCGCCGACGTCCCGCTGCTCATACTCGACGATTTCGGGTTGAACGATCTCGATCCCATCCAGCAAAACGACCTCTATGAAATCATCTGTACCAGGTATGAATCGGCGGCAACCGTCATCACTTCGAACCGGGATTTCTCCGAGTGGCAGTCCATCTTCGAGAACCCGCTTATCGGCAGCGCCGCAATGGACCGCCTGGTGCACCGTGCGTTTAAAATCGTCATCGAAGGGAAAAGCTATCGCCTCGACGCTTTCGTCTCCAGAAACAGGCAGCAGGGATTGACAAATGAAATCGGTTAATGCATGATTCTCCAGTAACGGGAGGTGGGGACATTTTCATTGCCGACCCGGGGGCATTTTAAGTGACGGATGACATTCAAGAGAACAGTTGCATTTATTGCATTTTTCCGCCCGGTGGACTTCCGTCCGATCGGGTGAGACGCTCATCTTCAATTGGTTGCCTTCGTGACCATTCTGACCGCCGCGCTTTTTCCGGCTCTTTCGTTCGTGCGCACGTCTTTCCTTGCGGCTCAATCCGTCGCTCGAGGGTGGCTTGTTACTGTTATGACTGTCCTTGTTCAGCCGACGTTCAAGCTCTTCGACCCTGGCAAGAAGTTTTTCGATTAAATCAATAATCGCTTCCGGGTCTTGTTCTATTAATTTTCGTATATCGTCGCGATTCATGCGACATAAATTATACCATCCTATTCAGATTAATATTCTTTTTTTCCCTCATTGACTTTTTTTGCTGAATAGTTACAAAATTTTAATGATTGACAGGAGGGCGAGTTAGGGTTATGAAAAATTACCGCTGATGTATTTCCACTAAAAGCGGGACAGATTCGAAACGCCCTTCAAATGAGAAGGATAAGCTTTTTGAAAAAAGTATTAAATTAAGAAAGGGGTAACACTATGAAATGTCCAAGTTGCAATGTAAACCTGGTAATGACAGACCGAAGTGGTATCGAAATTGACTACTGTCCGGATTGTCGTGGAGTTTGGCTTGACCGCGGAGAACTTGATAAAGTCATTGAACGTTCTTCGCAAAATGTCAAGGATGTGCAACACGATAACTATTCCGATAAAAAACGATATCCATCGGACAAGGATTCTCATTATAAAAAGAAAAAAGGATTACTGGGGGAATTGTTTGATTTTTAAAGCATAAATGCAAGGACAAACCCATACCGACTGGAGAGACTGGAGTGACACCTTTTATTAAATAGTATCGGCTTGTGTCGGGTGTTATGCTAACTATTACAAATAAACCTAATTTGTTTTGATATATGATTCTACTGCTGCTGTTATTGCAGCGGTTTTCATTTCAGAACGAAATATACTTTTAAGTTTTTTCTGCAATGATTGTTCATCTATTATTATATTCATGGTTTGGCTAAGGATGGTTTGTTGTTCTGAAATAAAATGTGTTGAGAGGTCTCCTTTAACAAACATATCGTTAGACATAACTGCTTTATGAAAAGGTATATTTGTTTTAGGCCCAACAATTATATACTCATATAGAGCCCTTTTCATTCGTTCAATAGCCTCGTTTCTGTCTTTTCCGCACGCAATAAGCTTTGAAATCATAGAGTCGTAATAAGCTGGTATGGTGTATGAACTAAACACCCCCGAATCTATTCTTATACCAACCCCTCCCGGAGAACGGTATCCCTTCAGTTTCGCAGGGGAGGGCGCAAAATTATTTAACGGGTCTTCCGCGTTAATTCTGCATTCTATCGCATGACCATATATTTTAATATCATCCTGTTCAAAAGGAAGTTTTTCGCCGGCAGCGATAAGTATTTGATGTTTAACGATGTCGATTCCGGTAATTACTTCAGTTATAGCATGTTCAACCTGAATGCGGGTATTCATTTCCATGAAATAGAACTTGCCTTTGGTATAAATGAATTCTATGGTTCCGGCGTTTGTATAATTTATTGCTTTCGCTATTTTTACCGCTACATCGCCCATATTTTTTCTTAACTCATCTGTCATAACCGGAGATGGCGCTTCTTCTATAAGTTTTTGATGGCGTCGCTGAATCGAACATTCTCTTTCTCCAAGATGCACAAC
Organism: Spirochaetota bacterium; assembly: GCA_035477215.1. Taxonomy (NCBI): domain Bacteria; kingdom Pseudomonadati; phylum Spirochaetota; species Spirochaetota bacterium. The sequence continues at coordinate 4,236 of DATIKU010000003.1, forward strand.
ATTTCCGTACTTGTCGGCAATAATCTGGAATTCAATATGTCTTGGCTCTTCAACATATTTTTCAATAAAAACAGACGGATCCCCAAACGCTGATCCTGCTGTAGCTTTCGACTGTTCTATTGCAATTAAAAGTTCTTCGGGATTATTGGCAATTCGCATTCCAATGCCCCCGCCCCCGGCCGCAGCTTTAATGATTACAGGATAACCTATTTCGGAAGATATTTTCTTCGCTAATTCAATATCTTTTACCTCATCAACAGTTCCCGGAACCACGGGGGCGCCTGCTTCCGCAACTGTTTTTCTGGCTATAATTTTATTGCCCATTAGCTCGATAACCCTGCTCGACGGGCCAATAAAAATGATACCTTCTTTTTCACACGAATAAGCAAAATTGGGGTTTTCGGACAAAAAACCATATCCGGGATGTATCGCCGAAGCATCGCATTTCTTTGCAATAGCAATTATTTTCTTAATGTTAAGATACGTTTCCTTAACATTGTTTCCCCCCAAGGGGTATGCTTCATCGGCATATTTTGCGTGTAAAGCATGAGTATCAACATCAGAATAAATGGCTACAGTTTTAATTCCAAGCTCTCTTGCAGCACGCATTATTCTTATTGCTATCTCAGAACGATTCGCTATCAGTATTTTCTTTATCATAAATTTTATTTTTAAAACTTCTATTAGGGCGCCTCGAAAAATCAGGGCATTCATTATTCAAATAATAGTAAGTCCTGATATAACCAGCAGTTGTTCCCTGAGGGGAACTTTAAAAAACTAATTTATAGAGGTTCCCATTAATGTTATTCTATTACCATCAGCACGTCGTTTGTATCTACTACTTCGCTCTCTGAAACGTATATTCCTTTTACAATACCATCGTTTTCTGATAGAATTTCAGCCTGCATCTTCATTGCCTCAAGTACTACAACCGATTGTCCTTTTTTAACATTTTCGCCAATTTTAACTTTTATTGATACCACCATTCCCTGCATGGGCGACAAAACAGCTCCTTTTGAAACAGGCTCATTCGGTGGCTTTATTACCTCTTTTTCTTTTTCAATGACAATACCCTTAACCGGTTTTATCTTAACCCTGAACTCTTCATCATCAACTGTTACAATGAACTCGTCAGAACTAACGGGCCTGTTAGATGGTTTTTCAATAGTTTCGGCAACGGGGAGAGTCTCCGGCTTTGCTTCTCCTTTAAGAAACTTGGCTGCCACTTGCGGGTACATAACGTAACTTAACAGGTCTTCTTCTGAATTTATGGGGACACCCAGTTCTATTGCTTCTTTTTTCGATTTTTCCAACTCGGGACTTAATAAATCGGCGGGACGCACCGTAATGGGTTTTTGATTATTAATGATAATATCGAGTATTTCTTTTTTTATTGGCACGGGTGTTTCTCCATAACCGCCCATGCAATAATTTTTAACTTCTTCGGTAACCTTTTTATACCTTGCCCCCATCAAAACATTTAACACGGCCTGTGTTCCTATAATCTGGCTTGTAGGGGTTACCAGTGGCGGAAAACCCAAATCTTCCCTTACCCTGGGAACTTCTTTAAGAACATCATTGTATCTGTGTGTTGCTTTTTGTTCTTTTAGTTGCGAATAAAGGTTCGAAATCATTCCTCCAGGAATCTGGTGAAGCAAAACGCTTACATCCGACTTTTCGGCGACAGGGGTGAAAAGTGTCTCGTATTTCTCCCTCACTTTTAAGAAATAATACCCGATATCGACAAGTTTTTTTAAATCCAAGCCGGTATCGAATGGAGTATCTTTAAGCGAAGCAACAAATGATTCCATAGGTGGCTGGGAGGTCCCACCTGCCAACGGTGAAAATGCACAGTCAACAATATCCGCACCTGCCTCGCAGGCTGCGTAATAACTCAACATGCCCATTCCGCTGGTCATGTGTGTATGAAGGTCGACGGGGAGCCTGGTCGCATTTTTTATTGCAGAAACTAAATCATATGCGGCCTTGGGCGTAATAAGCCCTGCCATATCTTTAATGCAAACTACATCACTGCCCAGTATTTCGAGTTTAACAGCCATTTCGGCAAACCATTCTACCGTATGTACGGGACTGGTGGTGTAAGCGATTGTTCCCTGCACTATGGCGCCCGAGTCTTTTGCTGCTTTTATGGAGACTTCCATATTGCGTATGTCATTAAGTGCATCGAATATTCTTAAAATATCAATACCATTCTTTACACAAAGGCTTACAAATTTTTTTGTGGTGTCATCGGCATAATGGCGATAGCCAACAAGATTTTGGCCGCGCAACAACATTTGAAGCGGTGTTTTTTTTACTTTTTCTTTTATTTTTCGCAGCCGTTCCCAAGGGTCTTCGGCTAAAAACCTTAAACATGAATCAAAAGTTGCACCACCCCAAACTTCAAGCGAATAAAAACCGATTTCATCAAGTTTTTCTAACACAGGGAGCATATCTTCTGTTCTCATTCTTGTGGCAATGAGCGATTGATGCCCGTCACGTAATGTTGTATCGACAATTTTTATCATAATTATTTTTCGTTTTTTATTAAATAATCACAAAACAAAATTTCATTGTAATGTTACGATTTTATCAAGCGTTACACACATTAACGTCAACTATAAAAAAGAAATAAGTTGGTAATAATGACTGTTGTGCATCTTTTTTATTTCCCCTCGGATTCTCAGTTTTTGTAATTCACAGGCATTTTTTGCAGTTTCAGGTGAATCGCCTTATTTTACTTGTGTATCCCGTTACTGTGACCGGTAAGTTCCAAATTACGCAATAAATTTTTCACGCTCCCCTCGACGGGCAAATTAGGTAAATATCCGCCTAAAAATAACCTTTCAGAAATCGAATAAGAGAGGCTTGTGAGGTATTCGAACAGTACTGTAAGCTGCTGAATCACCTCTTTTTTAGGCAGTAAATTTAAACGGCCCCCGATACGAATGAGATAGAAATGGGATACAGCGTTACACATCCTATCACCTCACGGAACAAAATGCTAAAAAAGTATTGACTTTAATGTTCAATAATCACGTATTTACGCATAAATATACAGGGAGACACCAACGCGGGCGTAATTCAGTGGTAGAATGTCAGCTTCCCAAGCTGGACGTCGTGGGTTCGAGCCCCATCGCCCGCTCATAGGACGCACCGATCGAAACGCACGGGGGAGCGCCCGCGGGGCGTTCCGCTGCTCTACACAGGACGGCACACATGAAAACTACCGAAACCCTGCTCGCCAGCGCCGGAGTCGCCTCCGCGATCGGCAATACGCCGGTCGTGCGCCTGCGGCACCTCTCGCCCAACCCTCGCGTGGCGATACTCGCGAAGCTCGAGGGCGCGAACCCCGGCGGCTCGGTGAAAGACCGCCCGGCGTACTACATGCTTAAAAAGGCCGTGGAGAGCGGCGAGCTCACCGTCGACAAAATAATCCTCGAACCCACCAGCGGGAACACCGGCATAGGCCTGGCGATGGTGGGGGTCTCCATGGGCTTGCGCGTAACGCTCTGCATGCCCGATTGCGTCAGCATGGAGCGGCGGAGCATACTCATGGCCTTTGGCGCCGAGCTCGTGCTCACGCCCGGATGCCAGGCGACCGACGGCGCCATTGTCGAGGCGCGCCGCATGCTCGAGGCCGAGCCGGGCAAATACTACATGCCCGACCAGTTCTCCAATCCCGCTAACGTTCTCGCGCACTACGAGACCACCGCGCCGGAGATCATCGAACAGGCGGGCGGCCCAATTTCGGCCTTCGTGGCCGGGCTCGGGACCACCGGCACCATCATGGGGGTCGGCCGGCGCCTCAGGGAGCACGATACATCGACAAGAATCATCGCGGTCGAGCCTCCGGTGGGGCACACCATCCAGGGGCTTAAAAACATGACCGAGAGCCTCGTGCCCGGCATTTACAATCCGGCGATGATCGACGAGATAGTGACCGTCGGCGACGAGGAGGCTTTCGCGACGTGCCGCGATCTGGCGGTGCGCGAGGGACTGTTCTGCGGCATGTCCAGCGGCGCGGCCGTCGCCGGGGCCATACGAGCGGCGCGCGTGATGGACGAGGGGACGATCGTCACCATACTCCCCGATCGCGGCGACCGCTATCTCTCCACGGCGCTCTTCAAGTCGGTCTGCGCCAAGTGCCCGCCGTAGGGCCGCGCCGAAAACCTGATCGCATCCGGGAGCGCCGCGTCTCGCACAACGATATAACAGCCCGGATTACAAGGACGGAAAACCATGCCCAGGGAACGCACGCTCTCAATGATCAAGCCCGACGCCGTCGGAAAAAATGTCATCGGCGAAATATACTCACGGTTCGAGAAAAACGGCCTGCGCATAGCCGCCGCGCGCATGCTCCATCTCTCGGTCGACGATGCGAAGCGCTTTTACGCCGAGCACGAGGGGCAGCCCTTCTTCGAGCCGCTCGTCGAATTCATTACCTCGGGGCCCATCCTCGCCCAGGTACTGGAGGGCGACGATGCGATAGCCAGGAACCGCGAGATAATGGGGAAAACCAACTCCCCGGAAGCGGCGCCGGGAACCATACGACGCGATTTCGGTGAAAATAATCAGCGTAACGCGGTCCACGGCTCGGACAGCGCAAAAAGCGCCGAGAGGGAGATAGCGTTTTTCTTCGAGCCCGAAGAGGTATTCGTTCGCTGGTAGGCCCGCGCCCAGGCCGCGTCGCGACGCCGCAATGCCGTCCTACCGGACCTGAAGGCGCACCCGCACCAGGCTTTTCACCCTGAACCCCACAAGCCGCGCCCAGAAGCCCAGGCGCGTCCCGTAGCCGATCGTCACGAGCGAAAGCGCAAGCCCCAGAAGCGAAACGGAGACGACCACCCACCGGCGGTAGAGCCGCTTCTGCAGCTCCTCGGCGTAGGCCATAACCGGTGAAAGGTCGCGCCGCGCGGAGATGACAAAGCTCGCTCCCGCCGGCTGTGTCCAGAAAAGTGTCTTCTTTCCATCCTCTATCCGGTAATACTGGGCACGCGCGCTGATATAATAGGTACCCTCCTCGAGGTCGTCGAACGCGACGGTGTCTCCGGTATGATTTATATCCGCAGGCGCGCGTTTGGGCTCGCCCCCGGCTGAGATAGAATAGCCGGTGATGAATTCGGGGCGTATGTTCCGCGGCACGATGCGGGCCTCGAACGATCCGCGGTCGAACGGGTTTTTCGGATCGAACGGGAAGACGATCTCAATACGCGGAACCGCCGGACGTGGCGGCCCGGTCCCGGGACCGAAATCGAGGCCCTTCGCAATTCGCTCGTAAGCCTCCAGGTCGAGCGGATCGGCCTTGTTGACGATTATCTCGTATACCGAAACGCGGCCCATGGTGTTCGTTTTGTCCACCGCGGCCAGCGTAAAGAAATAGCGCCCGTCCTCAAGCCCCTCGAAAGCGGCCTCGAAGTCTCCGCTGAACGTCGCCGGGCGCACGGATGTATCACGCGCGATGCTGTAGAGAAAACCCTTCAGGCGGGCCTTCTCGCCCATCGTCCAGCGAAACCGCGGCGCGCGCGACGCCGATACCTGTGATTCCGGGTGCGTCGGCGACACCACAAGGGGCCCGGCAAGCTGGTTTTTGCTCACCTGCAGGGGATAGTGGATGGTACGGCTGTAATTGCCGGCGCCGTCCACCGCGCGGATATGGAAATAGCTGATACCGTCGTCAAGGTCGGGAATGCGATATGTGCGGACGTTGCCCTCGAGGTTCTGGACCGCCGGGATAAAATCGGGCACCTTGTTTACGATTACGGCATACCCTATGATTCCCGACTCGTCCGTCGGAGGGGTCCACTGCACCAGTGCCGTCGAATCCTTCGACCAGGCGTTTTCGGGATGCGTCGGCGAAAAAAGGACCGGGGTATCGACATAAATGTCCGAGTGTTTCGCCGCCACACGGTCGGCCTCCTCCCAGACCGCGACCACGCGTGCGTTCGAGGACACCATAGCGGGCTTGCGGGCCGGTACGTTCTGCGGCGAAAGACGGTTCTCGGCCGAAAAGGCGCGATCCGCGAGCATGTACTTTCGGGACATTATCCCCGGACGGACATCCCTGGTGTCGTACCACACGATCACCAACTCGTCGATCCGGCCCGGCAGCACCCGGGGCGAATAACAGTTCGCGTTGGTGGCGGTGACATCGAGGGGCCTTTCGGTCCAGGTTTTGCCGTAATCGCCGCCCCGGAGCATTTTAATGGCCCAGTTTTTGTCGTCGTTGTTCTGGTATACGCAGTAGATCGTATCGTGATAAAACGCGATCGACGGCGCGGCGTCGTTGGCCGGGCTCCGGGTGATCCTCCTGGCGGAGCTCCAGCTGCGGCCGTAGTTCTCCGAGCGGATGAAATACAGGTCATCGGCGAGCACGCCGTGGAAATCGCCCTTGCCCTGCCAAACCACGAATATATGATTCCCCTCCAGGTGCACCGCCGGGAAGAACGAACCGCGGAGATCGCCCGCCCTGGCCAGGACGTCGGGCTCATTGAAGGTCTTGCCGTCGGGGCTTTCGGCATGGAACAGCGTGAACGCGCCGAGGCGCTGCCCGTGGTAAAACAGATGCAGGGTGTTACGGTCGTCATAAAAGACCATCGGCAGAAGCTCGGTGTCGGAGGGCAGATACACCCTCGACGGGGATGCCCAGGTGGCCCCCATATCGGTCGAGACCGAATAAAACACCCTGATCTTCGCGTCTTCGGGCAGGATGTTCTGCCACACCACGGCCACCTGCCCGGACCCCGAAACCGCGATATACGGGTAGTGGTCCATTCCAATCGCCACGTCCGCGATCGGTATCGGATCGAAGAACGATTTCCCGCCGTCGAACGAAAGCGCCGCATAGATCCGATGGGCCTTTTTGTCCATGCCCTCGAATACGGCCGCGATAAACCTCCCGCGCGAAGCGACCTGGATGTTGCGCGCGTCGACCCCCACCGGGGAGATGAAGAAGCTTCTTTCCCAGCCCACCGGAAGCGTCGACACCTTCACGCTCACCGATACGACCACGACCACTCCCGCGGCCACCACGAGGCCCGCGAGCGACCATATCGCCTGGCGCACATACGGATAACGAAGGTGCAGACCGTAAAGGCCTGAAACGATCCGGTTCATCGGTATTCCTGAAAATATCTCATAGTGTCGTTGCTACTGTATTAATCGGCACAGCGGGCGGGCCACACGCCCCGAAAATGCCCGGTGACATCCGAAAAATAGCGATTTGAGGCCATTTCTTCCAGCAAAAAAAGGCCGCCTTCGGTAATTTAATTGCCATCCGGGCGCTTTCATCTATTATACGAAACGGCGTCATTTAAACCGGTTTTTCGTCCTTAAAAAAACCGGGATGTTCCTTATTGACCGGAATGAACACGCTTTCAGGCAACGATATCGTCGTCCTCTTTCTCGGCATCGCGCTGATGCTCGGGGCAGGCAGGGTCCTCGGCGAGGTTTTCAGGCGCGTACGCCTCCCCTCGGTCGTCGGCGAGATACTCGCCGGCATCTGCATCGGGCCCAGCCTCATGGGAAGACTGTCGCCCGATTTCTTCCATTGGATATTTCCCGCCGGCACACGCGGCTCCACTGCCTTGGATGCCATCGTCTATATGGGGGTGGTGTTCCTGCTGCTCGTCGCCGGGCTCGAGGTCGACCTGTCGACGGTGCTCAAGCAGGGAAAAACGGTATTCGCCATGAGCGCGTTCAATATAGCGGTGCCCTTCGCGCTCGGATTCAGCCTGGTCCTTTTCGCCCCGGGCCTTTTCGGCCGCGGCGACGATATCGTGCTGGCCCTATTTATCGGCGTCGCACTCTCCATCACTGCGCTACCCGTCATAGCGAAGATACTTCTGGACATGAAACTGTTTCACACCGACTTCGGCATGCTCGTGCTCGCCTCGGCGATGATAAACGACCTCTTCGGCTGGATCGTGTTTTCAATCATCGTACAGCTCTCTTCGACCGGCGCCGTCGACAGTGTGCCGGTCCTGAAAATAGTTGCGCTCACCCTCCTGGTGACGGTCATGATTCTCACCGTCGTTCGCTTCCTTATCAACCAGGCGCTCCCCTGGATCGAAAAGCACGCCGAGTGGCCCGGCGGAACCATCGCCTTCATCGTCTCGATAGGGCTCGTCTGCTCGGCGACAACCGAATCGATCGGCATCCACGCCATTCTCGGAGCGTTTCTGGCGGGGATCGCCGTCGGGGACTCACCGCACCTGCGTGAGCACACCAAGGACATCCTCAATCAATTCATCAACAATATCTTCGCGCCGCTGTTTTTCGTCTCGATCGGCCTCCGAATCGATTTCATCGGCAATTTCGATCCTGTACTTACAGTAATACTCATCGTAATCGCGTTCGCGAGCAAATTCGCCGGATCGATTGCGGGAGGATTCTTCTCCGGATACGGCATCCGCCAATCCCTCCCCGTGGGTTCGGCGATGAGCGCACGCGGCGCCATGGAGATAATTATAGGCCTCTTCGCCCTCAAGCACGGCATTATCGGCGATACCACCTTTGTCGCAATCGTTATAATGGCAATCGTTACCTCGGTGCTGAGCCCGGCCCTGATCAGGCTCTTCCTGCGGCCGGAGGATAAACCGCTTCTGCCCGCCCTGATCGACGAAGGCACATTCATCCCGATATTGGCGAACAATGACTCGTCCGGGGCCATTGCGGAAATGGCGGTGGCGGCCGCGCGTAAAACCGGCCTCGACGCGGCGCTGATTGCCGAACGCGCCATCGAGCGCCAGTCTATCATGAGCACCGGCATCGGCGACGGCATCGCCGTTCCGCACGCCCGCATGGCCGAAATCAGGAGGCCCTGCGTAATCGTTGGGCTCTCCCCGGCGGGTGTCGACTTCGACGCCCCGGACGGCATGCCCGCGCACGTCGTTTTTTTAATCCTCACTCCGATCGCGGACCATGAATCTCAGATCCGGATCCTCGCGGAAATATCGCGCGTCTTTGCGGACGGCTCGATAAAAAGACTTGCTATGCGGGCGAAGGATCATGTAGAATTCACAGGGGCGATCGGCACCACAGGCGCGCCGGCGGAATAAAAAGAATGCGAGGGGAATATCCCGGATGGAACTCAGCGATGTAATACGGCAGGACGGCGACAGGCTCTTCATACTCGACCACGACTGCTACGTGATATTCACCGGCGACACCGTCGACGACGAAAAGCCGTTCATCCGCATCGGCAACTGGGCGAACCTCCCGGTGGAGATTATCCCGCTCATCGAAAACATCATTGTCACCGACCACCTGATCGGCAACCCCTCGTACGAACAGTTCAATATCGACGTCAACTACCTTCCCACCAACCGATACATCGGAAGCAGGCTGGTGGTAAAACGCTACCTCGATTTCCAGAAGACCTTCGGCCTCGACCTCACGAACGTCTCGGTCGTCGAAATCGAAAGGGACATACCGCAGATATCGAAAGAAAAGATCATTTCCGACAGGGACTCCTTCATCGGCGTATTTTATACGAACGGAGACTTCCAGGTAACGCACAACCGCCGCGCCATATTCAACCTTAAAGCCCCTGAAGGACGGTACTTCGATGATCTTCGCATCCTCGACACCATCTCCGAAATCGGACGCGAATCGGCGCGCTATACGGGATGCGGATTTGTGGTTTTACAGAACAATCCGCTTTTTTATAAAAACCGCTATTTCACCCCGTACCACTTCCCGCGCGCCTGCCACGAGGACTTCGCCAGGCTCGAAATCGATCCCGCGCAGATCCGGGAGCTCCTGCTGCCGTCGTCCAATCTCATCAACATTACCCGTCTTGCCCGATGGAAACACCAGACACACGGCAAACTTAAAATATTCTCCGACCACCGCGACGACATCGACCTCCTCCAGAAGCTCTTTACCGGCGCCACCATCAGCAGAAAGGACTTCGACGGCTTTTCGTTCGAGACGGGCGACGGCATGAGCGCCCGTAATTACCCGGGGACCTTCAATGTTCGCATGCTGTACAAAAAAGCAAAGCCGTCGTTCGAAGACCTCACACTCGCCTACATCAAGGGTTTTGCCGGGGTGCAGTCCATCCTCGGGGAAGACCTCGATGCCATTATGATAAGCTACCCGGTGTACGAGGAGGCCAACCTCCTGTTTAAATCGACCGATACGCCGCTCATTCTCATTCCCGAACAGGGACGGCCCCTGCCCAAACCGAGGCCGGGCGGACCGGCGATCGCCATCCCGGGCATACAGTACGAGCTGCTCAAGTACACCGACACGGCCGGGCTCATCGCCGAAATCGCGAAACACGTTTCGGCGAAAGAGATCGTCGAGAAGCTCGCCTCGGGCGATGTCGAATCGATCAGGGGCCTCCTGCCCGCCGGCCGGCAAACTGACGCCGGCACCCGGTTCGAGTCGACACGGGAGGCCGTGAACATCCTCGCATTGCTGAAAATATACCGGAACACCACGACCGACCGCAAAGTATCCTCCGCGCTCCAGAAGCTCATGGACTCGCTCATAGTCCCGGCCGATCCCTCCGTCATCGCACCGGATGTTTCCCCGCGCTTCAGAATATGCATGGCGCTGTGCGACGGCTCGCTGTACGAGTACATGGAGGATATTCCGGGAGGCCCCGGGGCCTTTATCGTGCTCGACGAGGTGCCCGAGGACTCGCCCGCGGACCTCGACCGGATCGCCGACCCCGCACTACGGCGCCATTACGAAACCATCATCGCCGACCGCAGGCGTCTTCGCGATCTGCTCAGCCTCTTTGCCGGAAAGATGAAGGATGATTCGCGCATCCGCGAACTTCGCGCCGCCATCGCCCTGAAAAAGGAACAATACGAATTCGAGTCCCTCGGCGAACGAAACGACATGGAACGGGAGAGTGCCGCGCGTGAGCGCAGAAAGATGATGCTCAGGAAGGCGATCCCGTTCCTTGCCGTACTGGCGCTTGCGGCCCTCGCCGCGCTCGGCTATCATATCGGGGCGCCGATATACCACGAGCACCAAAAAGCCGCGGTGGAGGAAAAACGCGCGAATAAAGAGGCCGAGGAAAAGCGCCTGCGCGGGGAGCTCATCAAAAAATACGGCATCCACGTAAGCGAACACGACGTCTTCGTGTACGTCAACCGGGTGGCGGTTAGAAACGGATACGCCCCGATACCGTACGCGTCGTTGAAGAACAGAAACCCCAACTGGATTTACCCCGGAAACGTTTTCGTGATGCTCGACGGTGAGCGCGTGGTGGTGAAAGAGGGCGACACGCTGTGGGGAATGTCATATACGCGTCTGCTGGACAGCGGTATAGCGTTTCATCAAACCATGGAGGAAATCGAGAAAAGCGCCGCACGCGGCCTCGATATCGCACCGCTGGTCGAAAAGGCGCGGTCCCTCTCCGCGAGCGCCGACCGGGTAAAACGGCTCGAGTCGCTCCTCTCGAAGCTCGGAAAATAGCCGCGACGATGGACCCCTCGGACAAAATCAAATACTATGTCGAGCCGGTCGAGATAGAGATATACCTTAAAAAATCCGGCAAGGTACGGACCATAATCAAAGACATGTACGTCGAGCTTGTCGAGGCGGAGCCGCATAACGATCACAGCCGTAAAATTTTCGACCATTTCCGCGGGATCGACAGTCCGATCGACCTCATTGAAATCATGAACATCTTCCCCGAATACCTCAATCCCATATACGACTCCTATTACCAGCATATGGAACTCTTCGAAAAGCTAAGCATGCATTTTAAGTCGGCCTCGGGAGGCAGCATCGATTCCCTGCGCCTTTCACTTTATTTTATCGAACTATTGATCAAATACGAACCGACCATCGCCTCGATCGATTACATCGGCGATTTCCAGACGCACAATCTCAACTACCTCATTAAAAAACTCAATGTCCTCAACGAAACCTACCTGATCGAGGATTCCACGGTGGCCTATCTTATCAAGCGACGCAACAAGGCCTACGAGGGAAAACCGCGCGACCGCGAGTTTGAAAAGCTCGTCGAGCTGTGGCAGTACAATATTAAGGAAAAGCTTCTATAGGGGTGCTGGAATGAGAGGAATCTCCCGGTTCAAAAAAGAAATCAGGCTGATTTATCATCCCGTCTACCTTACGCCGTACAGCACCGCCGACTGCGAATCGCCGGAGCGCGTCCGCGCCATCATGGCGCATCTCACATCAAAGCTCGCCGTGGTGCGGCCGGAGCCCTGCGTGGAAGAGGATATCCTGCGCTGCCATACCCGCTCGCTCCTCGCCCAGGAGAAAAACAGCCCCGACCGCTACGCGGCGGCGTGCATGGCCGCGGGCGGCGCCATCCGTGCGGCGCACGAGGCGCTGCAGGGATTCGTCGGCTTCGGGGTCCTGCGTCCGCCCGGGCACCATGCCAATCCCGATCACAACTGGGGGTTCTGCTTTTTCAACAACATGGGAATCGCCATTCAAAAGCTCCTTCACGAAAAACTGATCGAATCGGCGGTGATACTCGACATCGACCTGCATTACGGCGACGGCACCGAGGCGATATTCAGGCCGCACCGCAACGTCCACGTGCTGAACATCCAGTCGTCACAGTCGGGCGATTTTCTGCGCGAAACGAGAAGCGCACTGGACGCGATCGCCGCCGCCGGCATCATCGGCATCTCGGCAGGCTTTGACCAGTACGAACACGACTGGGGAGGAAACCTTTCCACCGAAGACTACCGTACGATCGGACATATCGCGGGCGCCTTTGCGCGCGAGAAGGCGGGTGGAAGAATCTTCGGCATACTCGAAGGAGGGTATTACGTCCCCGACCTGGGGAAAAACCTCGAGGCGCTGCTCGAAGGAGTCTGCGAGGGGAAATCCGGCGCGGCCTAAAGATCGAAGCTCGCGCGCTCGCGGGCGGCGTCAATCTCCATCTTAAATCCCTTTTCGGCCATTTTACCGCGGTAATGCTCCACCAGCCGGTCCATCTCCGCATCGGTGCGAAGCGGGTCGTGATGAAAGAAAAAGAGGTGCTTCACCCCCGCCTTGAGCGCGAGGTTGACGACATGGTGCGTGTGGCTGTGGCCCCATCCCTTATGGCTTCCGTATTCGGCCGGGACGTACTGCGCGTCCGCCACCAGCGTATCGGCGCCGCGCACGAACTCCACCAGGCGCTCGTTCATCCGGCTCGCGACGGCCTCCGTATCGGGATCGCCGTCGTTAAAAACGTTGTAATACGGCTCGTTGTCTCCGAGATAGACGAAGACCCTCCCCCTGTAGCCGACCCGATAGCCCAGGCAGGTAACCGGGTGGTTGAGGAGCTGCGTTCGCACGGTGAAGTTGCCCACCCGGACCTCCCCCTCCTTCATCTCGCGGAACCTGATGTCCGCCGAGAGCTCCGCCGTCCTGACCGGAAAATATGAATATTTCATCTGCCCGGCTATGACGTCCTCCATCGAAAGCTCGAACGTGGAGGGGCCGTAGACGGTCACCCTGTTACCGGGAATATAGATGGGCGTAAAGAAGGGAAAGCCGCTGATGTGGTCCCAGTGCGGATGCGAGATCATGAGATTGATCTCGTGCTTTTTTGAAAGGTCAAGCGAATCGCCGAGGGCGCGCAGTCCCGTACCCGCGTCGAAGATGATCCAGTCGCCCTCGTCGGAGCGTATCTCGAGGCACGAAGTGTTGCCGCCGTACTTTACCGTTGAAGGCCCCGGGACCGGAATAGAGCCCCTCACCCCCCAGAATGTGACCCTCCATCCACTCATAATTTATTTGAGGAACAGCACCGCTTTCTCGATTTCGTTGTTGATCGTCGAGAGCGCCGCGAAAACCGCCTCCTCGTTGAGATTCAAGGCCGCCCACACCTCCTCGGGGACCGGCTCGATCCGGTAGTTTCCGCTGAAGCCGATTTCAAGGGATTTAACGAAGGTGTCCGCCACGCACACGGTCATCGAAAACAACGCGGATCCGCCCTCCACAACGGGCTGATGGTGCCGGCCCACGGCGTGGAGAAGGCTGCTCGCGAAGCGCCATTTTTTGCCGATGGCGATCCCGACCTCCTCGTGCGTGAGGCCGAAAATATTGCGCTCAATGTCGGTTATGGGCTCAAGCCGTTTGGCGGCCTCTTCGAGCACCCGGTTCATCTCATCCGGGAAAAAGTTGTTGATGAGCACTTTGCCGATGTCGTGGATGAGGCCGGCTATAAAGTATTCCTCCAGAACCTTCTGGTCGATATTCATTTTGCGCGCGATGAGCTTCGTCGCCACGCCAACCCCCAGCGAGTGCTTCCAGAAATCCCGTCCGTTGAGAGACGTGTTTGCCTTGAGGTTCACCTTGCCGAGAAAGGCCGAGGAAAGCGCGACGTTCTTTATGGTATTCAGCCCCAGCATGACCACCGCCTGCTTGAGCGATTTAATCTCCTGGGGCAGTCCGAAATACGCGGAGTTGACCATGCGTATGACTTTCGCGGTGAGCACGGGATCCAGCTGGATTACGTCGGTAAGATCCTGCGCCGACGATTTGACGTTGTTCGCCACCTCGGTGATTTTATGGATGACCGGCGAAAGCGTCGGCATCCGATCGATCGATTCCTTGACCCTGTCTATAACGCTTTTCATGATCAATAAAAATACCAGTAAACGATATCCACGGCAAGCACTGTCCAGACGAATACGGTGAATGCAATGAGTAGAATCCAGGCGAACTTTTTAGCCGTCATGGGTTGTCCTGTCGGTGGGAATTTGCTGATTCACTCTTTAAGGACGACCTTGCCGCGCAAAACCCTGAAGATCATAAGCTCGCCGCCCCGCTCCAACTCGAGCGTAACCATGGAGCCCGGCTTCCCGCGCAGCAGGTTTTTTACAATATAGTCGTGCTGCATCCCTTTTAAAGGATGCCCGTCAACGCTCAGGATCGTATCGCCGGAGTGCAGCCCGGCCATATCGCCGGTTCCTCCCTTGTAGACCGAGACGATCACATAGGGACTATCCCTGCCGACCTTGCCTTCGCCCGACGGCACCTCGATACCAAGACCGCCGAATTCCTCATTCGCACACCCCGCTATGACTGCAACGCACAGCGATACAACCGCCGCGATCACGCAGCTTTTCACCACGCGCCCTTTCATCATATTCATACCCCCGGAAAGTGTACTCGTGGAAACGACACCGAGCGCCCCGGCATTACAGGAGTGATTGTTACATTATTACTAATAAATGCAACAATTATTTGATATCCGGATAGAACTAACGCCCGCCCTTGATCTGCCTGATCATATCGACCAGCATGGCGGCGTGCTCGGACAGGATGTCCACCGCCATCGTGGGATTGTCGAGCTCCTCCAGCGCCAGATAGAGGGCTGCGATGGCCTTCCTGAGATTGCGGTCCGCTTCGCCGATCTTGCTGGCGGCGTCGCGCGAGCGGGCGTCACCGCCACCCCGCATTTCGTCAAGCACCCGACGATGAACCTTGTGCAAAAGTTCCTTTGGATCTTCCATAATTGTGCAGTCCGCGAGCGCGGGAGGGGCCTGTGCATTTATTCACGCCGGGAGGGCCGCTCACTTCTTCGCTTCGGCGGGCTCCTCCCCGGCGTGTTCGGCCGTCTTGTCCCCCGGCTTCATTTCGCCGGCTGGTTTTTCCTTTTCCACGAGATCCTCAACCTTCACTGTTCCGGAGAAGGTGGAAAGCGCTGACTCTTTCGAGAAACGCGCGTAATTGTCGGTGTGATGCAGAAGGAATTTCTTATACTCAACGCCGCCGCCCGGCTCGCCTCTTTCCGCGGCGAGCATTTCGATGGTCGCCTTGATGATCTTAAAATTAAAGTCGTCCACGTATTCGCGGATGGTGTCCTCGGCCTTTTCGAACTCCTCGGCCAGGAGATGATGCGCCACCGTCTTTTCCCCTCTGAAGCGCACCCGCCGCTCGGTCCTCTTTTCAAAGCTGCCGAACTCCCGGCCGGGTTGCGTTACAGGTACGCCATCCGCGGGCTTTTCTGAAGTGGCCTCTTCGGGAGCGTAATCATAGTATTCCCTGTTAAGCTCGTTTAGAAACGAGTCTCCATTCTTCGCCAGAAACCTGTTATAGAAGGGGCTGCCCGCCTCCCGTTCCATTTCGAACAAGTGGTTGAATATTTTCCTCTTCATTTCGCCCGTGCGGCTTTCATAGAGGGCCAGGAACGCATACCGCTTGGCCCTTCGGGCCATCTTTATGGATTCGACATATTTGTAAATCTTATACGAATGGAGCTTCGGATTCGACGCGGTGCCGATGGTGTAGTGGTTGAAGCCCACGGCCCTGTCGCGGTAACCAAGAGTCAGGTACAGCTTGGCCCTTGAGTTTTTCGACCTGATGATCTCCGGCGCGATGCTGTCGAGAATGTCCTTGGAGCCTTCGAGGTACCAGTCCCTCACCATCTCGGCGAAGAGTCCCACATGCTTTCCCTGCGACTCGTAGAGCCTTTTGAACGCGCCCCTGTAATCGGACTGAAGAAAGGCCACCTCGGCGTTGAAGTGACTACGATACACCTCCTTGAACAGGTCTTTCCGCTCTTCGCCGAAATTCGTCACGCACACGTCCATGAAGTCGATGAACGACTTGTTTTCGTTAAGTATCCGCTCGGTGGTGGTCTGATCTGAATAGGCCGACGCCGTAACCGCCGACATGAGTGATAAAAACCACACGGCAAGCGAGATAAGCGGACCATACCCGGTATTTTTCTTATTCAACATTTTCGCCACACCTTGATCGATGGAATTGTCGCCAATGCCAGAAGCACCGGTACTTCATCCGCCCCGAGGCGGAGAAAAACCATTGCTTCCTTCGGCGGCGCGACAAATCAAATCATTGCCGCCTTTCACTTCTCGGCATACTCGATTACATTCGCCGCTACGACCTTGCCGTCCAGTGACGCCTTTATCCGATACTTTCCCGGCCGCCGGAAATACTCGGTGGGAATATACGCGCCAAGGGCCTGGAAGTCCTTATCTATTTCATAGTTTATCTGCTTATACCGCCGAAAATCGGTATTCTCGAAATATTCAATCTCGATCGCGAACATATTTGAATCAAGGTTCTCGAATTTCCGGTTCAAAAAGAAATATACCTTGTCCTTGCCCCTGTACCGGGTTACCTGCGCCTCGTCCCCGGATGTTATCTCCTGGCTTGAAAGGACGAAGTTCGCCTTCCCATACTGTGAGGTGAAATAAATGAGATAAAAGACCACCGCAAATATCAGCGCCACCAGCACCACTTTACCGGCAAGCCTGATCGTGCCCCCTTTCCCGTTGTTACCCATATTTAAACCCTGGTCTTCCATAAATATCCCCCCGCCATCAGCGGCCGGCAACACCGATTCTACTCACTGTTATTTTCGGCCGTAAACCACCCGCGGAACAGTCCATTTTTCCGCCTTTCTCCGATCATGAAACGGTAAAGCGAAAAAGTCAACAGGCTTGCCAGATAAAAGGAGGATATCGCCGGTTCATCCGCCCGCGTTCCAAGAAGCAGAAACCACCCTCCCGGGGACAGACGGTCGCATAGAGCGAATACCCCGGCGCCTTGAACGGATTTTTCACGCGATGATTCATCCCTGCATGTGACCGGTATAAAAATAAATTAATTTTATATTGACAGAGATGCAATTTATGCGTAGACTGCGGCGCGGTTTGAGTTTCCGGAAATCCATATATTATAAAAAGGATTGCGCGTTCGTGCTATGGCCCGAAACGCCTCCCGGAGGATAACGACACCCTAGGGACCCGGAGAAACGGTATCGCCGGTTTCTGATTCACTTTAAAGCGTGTGGAACAGGGAAATGGCTGAAGACAGAACCCAGGGCGAATTCCTCGAAGGCGGCAATTACCTCATAATAAAAGGCCGATTCAAGTCGCAGTCACTCAACCTCTACGGCGTCTTCTTCGTGGTTTTCGACACCGAGGGCGCCATCGGAAACCAGAACATAATAGTGTCGACCTTTTCCAACGTCTTCGAGCTCGAGCCCCATGTCGGATGGGAGCGTTATGAGGAAAACATAATGGAGCTCAAGTGGAAGGGAAACTTCAACTCAAGCATGAGTTCGTCTCTCATGGACCTGCTCAAGGCGGTCTTGGCTCAGCCCAACCTCAATTCCCAGCTGTACGAATCGGCCCTCAATTATGATTACGACCGGGTTGAGATATTCATTTCGGACATTCTCTATCGCATCGTACACGACAAAAACCTTATTCTTGAAATAGGCATACAGGAAGCCACCGAAGAGGAGTTCAAAACCGTCCGCGAGAAACGGCAAAAAACCGCCGAAACTCCGGCGGCCCAGGCGGCCAAAAAGGGCTACAACCTGGAGGACGGTTCGGTAATACTCCCCCTTCAGCCCATCCTCGCGCCGGTTAAAGGAAAACCGCTGTACGAGCTTAAAATCGGCGATCGGATTATGGCCAAAATAGTGGCGAATTCCGAGCGCGAAAAATACTTCATCGACATTCTCAACCTGAGGGTAGAGGACCATGTACGGCCGGTTCCCTGCGAGGTTATCGACATAAAGGCAAACAGTAAAAGCGATCCCATCGAAATCCTTTCCCTGATAGCCCCGGGGATTTACGGTAAAATAATCGAGGATGAGCGTCAGGTCAAACTCCGCATGTATGACCCCGGGGTCGACGGCCCCATCAGCAAAAAATCCATATCGGCCGGATATCCATTCAAGGAACAGGACAAAACCGCGAAGGTCGAGATGGGAATGTCCCAGATGACGTACGTCATCATGGGCCTTTTCGCCCTCCTGCTCGTAATTTTCATCATCCTTATCTATCTCAGCTTCTAGGCTTCCCGCGTTTCAGGAACACCCCGCCCTGTGGACCATTGCACACGGAAAAAAGTGGTTTACATACACAATCCGGGGTGTTTCACCTGTAGGATAAACGCGGTTGTATATCCGCCCGATTTCCACGAAAACCGGTTCGGGCCCTAATAAACCGCCTCCCGGCGCGCCGATAAGTATACCAGACGCGCACCGGAGGTGGGACATGTTCTACATGATTCTTCGCCTGCTGCATGAAGAGATGGAAAGCGGAATTATTTCACCGCAGGAGTATCATTCGGCCGTGGTGAAGGCCGCGGTAATCCACGGCATCAGGAGAAATGGAATACGATAGATGGACAAAGACAAAGAATATATACTGAAGCTCGCGAGCGAAAGCCGGGTTAAATTCATCAGGTTCTGGTTTACCGATATTCTGGGCTTTCTCAAGAGTTTTGCGATAACGATCGACGAGCTCGAAGACGCCCTCATCGAAGGGGTGCGCTTCGACGGCTCCACTCTTCAGGGCTTTAGCCGCAGGGACGAATCGGAAATGATCGCCCTTCCTGACACCTCGACCTTCCAGGTTCTACCGTGGCGCCCGAAGGAGGACTCGGTCGCCCGCATGTTCTGCGATATATATAAAAACGACATGACCCCCTACGAGGGAGATTCACGCTACATACTCAAGAATATCCTCCGTAAAGCCTCGGACGACGGCTACTCCTTCTATACAGGGCCGGAGATTGAATTCTTCTTTTTCAAGAATTCCGCCGCGCCCGAGATTCTCGACCGCGGCGGCTACTACGATCTCACCCCGCTCGATGTCGCCACCGACTATCGGCGCCAGACCGTACTGATGCTCGAGAAAATGGGCATCGGCGTCATCTCTTCCCACCACGAGGGGGCGTACAGCCAGCACGAGATCGACCTCAGGCACGAGGACGCGCTCACCATGGCCGACAGCATCATGACCTTCAGGCTCATTGCCAAGGAGATCGGCCAGTCTAACGGAATCTACGCTTCGTTCATGCCCAAACCCATGGCCGGGCAGAACGGGTCGGGCATGCATGTCCACCAGTCGCTTTTTCGCGATGAAGAGAACATCTTTTTCGACGCAAACGAGGAGTCGTTTCTCTCGAAGGAGGGGCGGCACTATATCGCCGGATTACTGAAACACTCGAGGGATTTTTTCGCGATCACGAACCAGTGGATCAATTCATATAAGCGCCTGCTCCACGGCTTCGAGGCGCCGACGCATATCTCATGGAGCACGCGCTGCGACACCTCGCTCATACGCGTCCCCGAATGTAAACCCGACAAACCGCGCACCATGCGCGTGGAACTCCGGAACCCGGACCCGGCCTGTAATCCATATCTCGTATTCGCGGTCATCCTGGCAAGCGGCCTCAAGGGTATTAAAGAACGCTATGAGCTTCCTCCCCCGCTCGACTCGACGCAAAATGTTTCATGCAGGGCCGATTTCCAGAAGATGGGCCTCGAGCCCCTGCCCACCCAGCTCGGCGAGGCCCTGATCTATCTGGATAAAAGCGAGCTCATGCGGGAGACGCTCGGTGCGCGGCTCGTCGACAACTTCATAGAAAACAAGATGCTCGAGCTGGATCGATTCAACTCGCACATCACCGATTACGAGATAAACGAGTATCTGCCCATCCTCTGAAATCTACGCGGCCCCCACATGAAACGACCGGGCATCGCGCTTATCGGCTGCGGAAGGATCGGCTTCATGCTCGAATCCGACCCGCTTCGCTACAAGCCATGCACGCATTTCGGCGGCGCATCTTCGGCCGGCCTGCGCATCACGCACGCGTGCGATATCGATCCCGGCAGGCTCGAAGGCTTTGTCCGCCTATCGGGAATCCCGAATGAAAACGCCTTTACCTCCCACCGCGAACTATTAGATTCGGTCCGCCCCGAACTCGTGATCATAAGCACCTGGATCGAATCGCACACCGATATCGGTACGCGCGCCGCCGCGAACGGTGCCCGTGTGATCGTATGCGAAAAACCCATCGCCCCGAACCTCCGCGATGCCTCCAGATTAATCGCCTCCTGCGAAGCGCACGGCACGAGCCTTATCATCAACCACGAGCGCCGTTACGACATGCGCTATCGGAAGATCAAGGAAATGCTCGACGACGGCGCCATAGGCGAAATCAGGACAGTGCATGCCTCCATACTGACCGCCGGTTTCCTGGGCAGGTCCAGGATCGAGCAGGGAGGCGGGCCGCTCCTTCACGACGGCACCCACATGATGGACCTTATAAGATACTTCTTCGGCGATATCGCCACTGTCGTCGGGGATTTCAACCGCTCGGGAAATCGAAAAAGCGGTTTCGAGGACCGGGCCACGGCATGGATACGGACGCGCGGCGGCGTGGACGTGTTTCTCGAAGCGGGCGGGGCCAGGGAGTACTTCGTCTTCGAGCTCGCCATATCGGGCACCAGGGGAAAAATCATCGCGGGTAACGGCTACCAGTCGTTTTTCACTACCCGTGCGTCGCATCACTACACGGGCTTTCGCGACCTTGTTGAAAAACCCTTCCCCCGCTTCAGACGTCTCAACTACTTCACACGGGAATACTCCGAGGCGAAACGGCTTCTTGCCGGGGAGGACATCCCCGTAAGCTCGGGCGGTCTCGACGGTTACCGTGCGATCGAGGCGATTCACGCCGTCTATCTTTCGGCCCGGCAGGGAAGAAAAATTGTTGAATTGCCCATTAAACCGGGTACAATCCGTCTAAAAGAGATATTCAATCTTTGATTTTTTTATGATTGTGGTTATTAGACTCTCCGGCGTGCCACGGAAAATGACGGCTTCTCCGATGCGGGCGCGGCCGGGACGGGTGTTCTACGGATATTCAATGATCTTACCGGAAGGGGAATGGAAATTAAACCGAAAAAAATCAGCGATAACGCCATATTGCTCGCGATAAAAGGAAGGTTCAATATCGAGCAGGTTGGCGCTTTCGAGAGCGCGCTGGAGAAATGCGCAGGGAGCAAGTGGATAATCCTGGACCTCTCCGCGATGAAATACATCGATTCGTCCGGGATCGGTTCCCTTATAAAGGCGGTCAATATCGCGAAAAACGAGAAGCGGGAGATACTCCTGTACAGCATCGACCCGGCCATCATGAACGTCTTCAGGCTGGCGTATCTCGACAAGTTCTTCAGCATCCGCTCGCGCGAAGAGCTCGCGAAGCTTTTCCCCGCAAGCCACCTTTAACGAAGAGCGCGTTACCATCGCCGTTGGCGGTTACGACAAAGAGAGACCCTTCGGCGCGCGCATCCCGTTACAGATACCCCCCCTCCAGCAGTTTGCGTTTCAAATCATCATCCCGTGCGGTCGGCTTGTCTGACGAGCGAAGACTTAGCATGCGCTCGACGTATTTGGCGAGTATATCGACCTCGATGTTTACGGCGTCCCCCGCTTTTCGCTCGTACAGAGTGGTTTTTGCCGCGGTTTCCGGGACGATGTAAATGCTGAACCCGGTCGGAAGGAGCGAGACGACGGTAAGGGAAATCCCGTCTACCGCTACCGACCCCTTCGCCACGATGTAGCGGGAAAGCGCTTCCGGGACCGCGATGTCGATGCCGGTACCGTCCGGGTCTCGCCGCACCGCCCTTACCGTTCCCCTGCCGTCGACATGCCCCTGGACGATATGACCCCCCAGGCGCCCGTTGGGTGTCACCGCCCGTTCCAGGTTCACTCTCCTGGCGGGGCCGAACGAGCCGAGCGTGGTCGTCTGAAGTGTCACGCTGGAACAGAAAACCGAAAACGTCCCTCCTGCCAGGCGGGTCACCGTCTGGCAGGCGCCGTCGATCGAGATTGAATCACCGACGGCCGTGCCCTCAAGCGCCCGCGCCGCGGACACCGACAGCGTTGCGCCCGTTTGGGCGCTCTCGAGGCTTTTTACAACGCCTATTTCTTCGATCAATCCGGTAAACACGCACTACCTCTCAGATATTACATATCCGGAGCCTTACGAAATCCCGCCATAGCCGCCGTACAGAACATCCTCGCCGATCACGACCGTTGAGATGTCGCGCAGGCGAAGCGAACCGGCTATAGTATCCCCCCCCCTGCCGTTCAGTACCGGAACTCCCCCGCCGATAACGCGCGGAGCTATGAAATAGATATACTGGTCGATGGCGTTCGCATCGAAAAACGACGCCGCGAGTATTCCGCCGCTCTCCAGCAGGGCCATCATTATACCACGACCGTGCAGCAGCCGCAAGACATTATCCGCAATCTCGGCAGGAGAGTCCCCATCCACCAGAGCGAGCCGCCCCGAATCTTCCAGTTCGCGCACGAAGAGATGATCCTGCCGGCCCTCCAATAAATTCCTTTGTTTTTCTGTGCCTATGAGAAGGACCCTGTCGTCGCCGAAGATCTTCAAATCCGGACGCAGCATGTCCGGTATGCCGATAACCACCCGAAGCGGCGCGGCCGCGGTGTTGAATGCCACAGACTCGAGAAGGAGCCTGAGAAAATGGTTCTGGTAACCATCAATCCGCCAGCTCTCCCGCGCAAACGGTTCCCGCGCCTCATCGGAAAACGAGCCCAGCCGGACGTTGAGCTCCGGATCGTCCTTCTCCACCGTCCCTTTGCCGACGATGATCGCGTCAGCAAGCGAGCGCAGTCGGTGCACCAGAAATCGCGAGGCGTCTCCTGAAATCCAGCGGGAATCACCCGAATGCGTGGCGATCCTGCCGTCAAGAGAAATGGCCGCCTTGTGCACCACGAACGGCCGGTTGTGCAGTATGTATTTTTTAAAAGGGCGGATGAGGTCATTCGCCGCAGACGCCATCTCATCAATCATAATAACGTCCACTCCCGCGCTCCTGAGACATTCCACTCCCCTGCCCGCCACCCTGGGATTGGGATCGAGGATCGGAATGAACACGCGGCGAACACCCGAAGCGATAAGGGCATCAGTGCAGGGAGGGGTTTTGCCGTGGTGGCAGCACGGCTCGAGCGTGACATACAGGTCGCCGCCGTCGACCGGAGCACACGCATTGCCGAGTGCGCACACCTCGGCGTGATCGCCGCCGCGGCCGCAGGTGGAGCCCGTCGAGATCACCACGCCGTCCCTTACAAGGACGGCCCCCACCGAAGGATTCGGCGAGGTGGTGCCCATGCCGGCGAACGCCAGCCTGAGCGCCTGCTCCATGTACGCCCTGTCAACGGTCTCCATAGCCTATGCCGTATCTTGTAAAAATCTCTTCCCTGTCATCGCCGGGCCGAAGCTCCTCGTAAACGCTCTCGCGTATACGCTCCTCGATCGAGCGATTATACCGCAGAGTCTCCCGATAAGCGCCGACGATACCGCCGCCGTAAAACACGGCCGCCGACGCTCCGAAGACAAAGCCCAGCGGAGCATTGTCGGTACGGAACGAGAAATAGGTCAAGGCGGAAAATGCCGATACCACCAGGAAGGCCAGTGCCCCGTTCTGACGGTTGCCCGCGTAAACGTAACCCATTCCCGGAACGGCGCCCAGCGCGAGCGCTGTGCGGGGAGACCTCCTCCCGGCAAAACCGTCGCGCGCATATTCCGCAAGCGCCGCATGCGCGGCCGGATTAAAAGCGTCGTCGGAACGCAGAGTTTGCGGGCTTTCAAGACGTTTCGCCTCCTCGACCCTGTTTAACAGAATGAGCGAGATGAATGTGCGACGCCGGAGCGCCGAATCGATGAAGGGCTCGCATCCCTCCGCGGGCATGCCGATGCTCGTCTCGAGTGACCGGCCATACTCGCCGAGTGCGATTGCCGCGTCCGCCGAGAAAATCCTTTCTGGGCACGAGACTCCCCTGGCGGACGAGCGAACCATCTCGGTGATGGCCCCGTAACGTCCGCCTCCGTAGAGCAGGTACAGCTCGCTTAGCTTGAGGCGGGCTTCATCGACATGGCCGGGATAATAGCTTTTCAGGCGGGAGAGTTCCGTATACGCCCTGAAGTACTCACCGCGCCGGGCGAGGTGGCGCGCGAAGCCGAGGACGGCCTCGGCGGAGTACTCACTTTCAGGCGGAGCCGGAGCCGCGTCCGCAGCGGGCGCGGCTGAAACGCGAACCATCAATGCGACCGTGCATACGGCGATGTATCGCAGCACAAGCCGCATCGCCTTGCCTCATTCGGAACGCGCTTTATGCCACCACAGAACGACCGGTGCGGCGATGTAAATCGTCGAATACGTGCCGCTGATGAGTCCCGCGAACATAACGAGCGCGAAATCGCTGATGGTGCCCTCGCCTATGATATACAGCGACAGTACGCAGAAAAGCACGGTGAGCGAGGTGATAAAGGTACGGGTGAGGGTCTGCGTGACCGAGATATTCAGGATCTGCCCAAAGGCGCTCTTGGCGTGAATATTGAGGTTTTCGCGCACGCGGTCAAAGATGACGATGGTATCGTTGACCGAATAGCCGAAGATCGTGAGGATGGCCGCGACAATGGGCACGTTGATCTCGACGCCCATAAACCCGCAGAATAGGAAGGCCATTAATACATCATGGACCACCGCGACCATCACACCCACCGAATACTTGAGTTCGAAACGGAACACAAGGTACAGCGCCATGAGCAAAAGCGCGATTAACATGAGCTTTACCGCGGATTTCTTTAAAAAGTCTCCCACCGCCGGCCCTACGGTCTCGGTGGCAAGTATCTTGATTTTCGGGTACGCCGCGCTGAGTACGGCTTTAATGGTATCCGAGCTCTTTTCGGATGATTCCCCTCTCTCGAGAAGCTTCGAGGAAACAACGAACTCGTGAAGCTCGCCCCTGCCATATAGCTGGACATCGGCCTTGATGCCGTTTTTGTCGAGCGTTTTGCGCACATCGCCGGGATCGGTCGGCCCTTCGAACTGTACGGTCAGTTTTACGCCGCCGATAAAATCGATTCCCCAGGTGAATCCGCCTTTGAGATAGGTGGTCACGGAAAACAGAGTAATGACGATCAGTGAGAAACCGATCGCGATCCATCTATATTTAAGAAAGTCTATCACCCTATCCAAAGCGATTCTCCTTTTATACACTCAGTTTTTTCAGGTTCTTCGAGAGCGACAGCAGCTCGAACACGAACCGGGTGACATACAGCACCACGAAGAGGCTGGATATGAGGCCGATCGAAAGGGTGACGGCGAAACCCTTTATCGGGCCGGTCCCGAACTGCGAGAGCACGAACGCCGCGATAAGCGTGGTGATGTTGGAGTCGACAATGGCCCAGAAGGCCCTTTCAAAACCGTTGACCACCGCGATGCGCGGCGACTTGCCGGAGCGCTGTTCCTCGCGAATGCGCTCGTAGATGAGCACATTGCTGTCCACCGCCATGCCGAGGGTGAGAATGAACCCGGCTATACCCGGAAGGGTCAGGGTGAATCCCAGCCACGAAAGCAACGCGAGCTGACAGATCATATTCAATATCAGGCCGACCGAGGCTATGAATCCCGAAAGCTTGTAGTAGGCGACCATGAAGATCATAACCACCGAGAAGGCCATGATGGTCGCCTTTATTCCGGCATCGATCGCGTCCTGGCCGAGCGACGGACCGACCGTGCGCTCCTCGATTATGACGAGATTTACGGGAAGCGCGCCCTCCTTGATGATACGGGTGAGCGTGTTCACCTCTTCGAGGGTAAAATCGCCCTGAATCAGCGCCTGACCCGTGGTTATCTGCACATTTACCTGCGGGGCGCTGCGCACCTTTTCGTCGATGACGATGGCGAGTTTTCTTCCGTGGTTCTTCGCCGAGGTCACGGTCGCGAACTTCGAAGCGCCGTCCGGCGTGGTGGTAAAATGCACCGAGAGACGGCCAAACTCGTCGTGTCCCACCCAGGCCCTGCTGATATCGTCACCCGCCAGCGCAACCTTTTTCTCAAGGGCTATGGGATAGGCCGGCAGTATTTTTTTTGTTTTCTCGTCCCGCTCGTAGAAGAAAAGCAGCTCGCTTTTAGGAGACAGACCTATGGCCTTCGCCGCTTCCTCCAGTATCGTGTATTGCTGTTCGACGTCTTCGGGTATTTTCCCCTCTTTAAGCCTGTGCACATTGTTTTTAAGCCAGAGCCCCGCCAGGCGCGTATATTCATCGTCCACCAGTCGGTACTCGACCCGTCCCGTGGTGCCGATGGCCTTCTTTACGCTCATGGGATCTTTTACGCCGGGGAGCTGTATCTCGATCGCCTCCACGCCGCGCGGCCGTATGGAGGGTTCGGAAACGCCGAACTTGTCTATGCGGTTTCGCAGCAGTTCAAGTGCCTGCTGGGTTATGTCCCTCTTCTCGGAATCGGTTAGCTTCTTTCCCTGCTTGTGCTCTATGCTCTCAAAATCCGCGCGCATGACCAGGTTCATTCCGCCCTGCAGGTCCAGGCCGAGATTCATCTTCTTCGCCAGAAGCGCCTTCTCGGACCAGTGCGGCAGTATTCGCACGTCCTTGACACCGGAGATGATCTTCACTTCGTTCATCACGGCGTCGTTTATCCCGTATCCGCTGACCGACACGACCCCATCGGTCCTCACTACAAGCATGCCGCCCCCGGTAAAGCGCTTTTCAAGATCGGCAACCTGTTCCGCCGTGGCGTCTTTCTCAAGAACGACGCTCATCTCCCGTTTTCCGACGGTGGGCAGAATGAGCAGAACGGCAAATACAAGTATCGCCACTATGAACATGGCCTTGTATATCATGCCTCGTGTCATGACAGTCCTCGTTAGTGTGAAAAGTCTTTACGCTTTAGGGAAACGCTTCAGAACGCTCGAACGGCGGTTTCTCGCCCTGAACCGGTAAAGGACAAAGATGAGGATGACGATGCCGACCAGCGCTACCCTGGCCATCGTATCGGTTGCCGAGCGGCCCATACCGAACAATCCCTTCCCGGCGGCTTCTTCGCCTTCATCGCCGGAAACTTTGCTCTTCTCAGTCGCGATAACGGGCGTGGCGGTTTCGGCCACGGTCTCGGTTATCCGGATTCCTGGAATCCTCCTGTATTTGAACGCGCCGTCGGTTACATCGAGCAGGCCATCGCCCGCATACGCCTCTTTCGGTTCTTCCTGGGATGGTGTTCCACGTTCCGCCTGTTTCTTCCTGGCGGCGGTCTCATCATCCGCCTCGTGCGGCCTCTGAACGGGCGAAACGGGCTGCGCTGTCTCCTTATTAACGACAGGCTCCCGCTTTTCCTCGACCGACCCGGCATCTTCCCGCTTCTCCTTCTCCACGATGGCCTCGCCGGCGGCCTCTGTTCCGGTCTGGGCATACAGCGCAGACGGAACAACGGCGCGCACCGACATGCCCGCCGGAACGGCAATAAAGGCGAGGAATACGGAGATCGGCAGGATTTTAACGCCGGATTTCATTATCGGTTCGCGATAAACGGACGATGTTATACCTTCGCCTGAACCGCGGTACGAGCGAACTCAACCTTCGCCCCGTCGGCTATCTTCAATACTACGATGTTTTCGTCCACCTTGATATTGATCACCACCCCGTAAATTCCACCCGAAGTCAGGACCTTGTCACCCTTCTGGAGTGAATCAATCATCTTCTTCCGTTCCTTCTCGCGCTTTTGCGTCGGACGAATCAGCAGGAAGTAAAAAATGGCTATCATTAGAACGATGGGAATAAAGCTCATCCAGCCCTGGCCGCCGACCCCGCCGGGAGTCTGCGCATACGCAGTTGAAAGAAATAAATCTGACACCGTACATCCTCCGAATGAATAAAGTTGTTTCACGACAGAAAATCACACGACCCGCATTAACGCTTCCACCCGCAAAGGGGGCGCCGCGTTCGGGTATTACCCGGCCCGTGACGCGGGCCACATCACCGCGCACGAAACGCAGCCTGTACGCTGCACCAGTCGAAATATTATGTCAACCCTTTAATACTCACTCGCCGTAAATAATTACCGGTGTGCCGATTACAAGGTATTTTTCGAGTTCGAGGATATCCCGATTGTACATTCGCACGCATCCGCTCGTGGAGAGATGGCCTATCGACGCTTCGTCGCTGTTTCCGTGTATCGCGATACCGTGCCCGATCGGCGCGTATTCGCCGCGAACCCTGGGAACTTCGCCCGCGACGACCGCCGCCTCATAACGTGCGCGGTCACGCTCGAGCGGATAATCCAGAAGGAAGAAGCGCGGCCCATAGGCGTTGTCCCCAAGGTCGACGTTCGGCCTGCCATGCTTGTAATGGCCGTCCCTCGCGCGGAAATACACGCGGTTCATCGAGCTCAGTTTTTGATACGATGCGGAACCGGGATGCGCGTCCATGCTAAGCATTTCGATGATCCGGTAGACGCCCTCCGGCGTGCGGTTGTCGCCCGCATGAAGCTTCGTCGAGCGGTCCTGGTTCAATCCGTACGCGACCCGGTAACTCGCCACCACATCGGTGCGCCGGTCATGGACGCGGAGCGTAAACGAGCGCTTCTCGACGCTGAGAACGTATTTGCCCCTGAAGCCATCGAACGCTTTCCGGATTTCCGCCTCATGGCCGTTCCCACAGGCGGGCGCCGAAACCGCGACGGCCAGCACCACAGCAGCGAACGATAGCTTCAGCATGCGGCCTCAGCGCGACACCGGAGCGTTGCGTTTGCGAAGCGCGGCCATTTCACGCAATACTTCCTCGGTGATATCATACTCCTTACCCGAGTACACGGCGCCCTCTCCGGCACCCAGTATGAAATCTATCCCCTGCCTCGAGGCGACGGCGTTCATGGCACGGTTGATCTCGGCGAGGATGCGCTGCCGGTGCTGTTCCTCGGCCGCGTTCAATTTTTCGAGCTCTGCATTTCTTCGACCAAGCTCGCGCTCGGCCGGCTCACTCTCGGAGCGGTCGGCCGACATCGTACGAGCTTTCAGTGTGCGGACGGCCGAAAGGGCCTCCGTTTTGGCGGCCTTCACCCCTCTCGCGTCGGGGTCCGAGTTCACCGCGTACTCGAAGAGCAGGGCCATGTTCACGGAGCGTATCCTCGCCTCGCTTTCATCCGCGAGCCGGGCCTTGCCGCACGAGGACGCGATCGCCGCGGCCAGGATTATGGCATATACGGGTCTCATGCTAAAAACGGTAGTCCCCTATCCCGAACTGGAAGGTGAAATCCCCCATGGTATCGAAGTATCCTTTGTCCTGCCCGACCCACACGAGTTTGCGCCCGAACCAGAAGCGCAGCGGCATCATGGGAATCTGGATCTTGAACCCGAAACCGTACGAATACTTGAAGTAAGACATGAGGTTGATATCTTCGATATCGCGTATATCGTGCAGCAGTCCCGCCGCCTTGTCCTCGTTGATGGTCTCGAGGTTGCTGGTTCCCCGGTTCTGCTCCCAGAATTTGTCCGCCCACAGCGAGCCCGCATCGAAGAAGAACGCCAGCCACAGCATCTGGGGATGAATCGGCACCCGGAACTCCGCTCCGTAGAGGATACGATGATACATCCCTATGCGCCATGAGCTCGGCAGCTCCAGGTCGAAGTATTCCCATCCCCTGAGCGTCTCGGGGCCTCCGATATACAGCCTGTCCTCGGACTCCAGCCATTCGTTGCTTTCCCGCGACTGGAAACGGCCGACCGCGCCTCTGGCCAGGGGAGGCGCGAGGAAGGTGGCGTTGCCCCGGAACTCAAAAACGCACGGATGCGTTTTTAAAAACGGCAGGTTGAACGGCGAGTAATACAGGTACGCCTCGGGCGAATACTTTATATAATGGTCATCTCCATGAAGGATGTTTCCCCCGGTAAAGCCGACCGACATCTCAACGCGCGACCCCCGGGTGGGATTCATGTAGTTGTCCTTGGAATCGCGGTAGGTGTACAGGGTGATCGTCCTCTTCTCCTGAAACCCCAGCGATTCCTCTATGAAAACCTCGTCGCTCGCGTTGCCCGACGGGTCGATAATGCCCTTGAAAACATGCGACCATACGCTGCCGACGCCGTAATAATACCAGAACCGGTAACTGAGACCCAGGCTGTACCCCACCGATTGTTTCTGGTACTCGGCCTGATCGTCGGAGTTGGGGAACATCGAGCTGGTCTGGATGGTGTTGACCGTATAGAAGATTGACGCATTGAAACCGATCGGCTTGTCCATGAGCCATGGCTCGTTGAACGAAAGCGTAACCGAGCTTCTAAGGGGACCGTATTCAAACCGCAAGCCCACGCGCTGGCCGCTTCCCATCAGGTTGTTCTCTCCGATGTCGGCGAAGATGGAGAAACCGGAGGTGGTGCCGTAGCCGCCACCGAGCGAGATCGTGCCGGTGGGCTGTTCCTCGACGTCGACGATGAGGTTCATGTATCCCTCGCGGCTGCCCGGACGCACGTCGAAATTCACCTGTTTGAAGAACCCCAGGTTGAATATCTTTTCGCGCGAAACCTGCATTTTATACGAATTGAAGAGCTCTCCTTCCTTGACCAGCAGTTCGCGACGGATGACCTTCTCCTTCGTCTTGACGTTTCCCTTGACGAAAATATTCTCTATATAGGCCTGACTGCCTTCCTCTATCTCGAAATCTATCCGCACGAACTTTCTTTTTTCGGCACGTCCCTTCACCACAACATCACGCTCCTCCACCGTACGCTTGGGCACCACGCGCGCGAAGATATACCCCTTCGAAGCGTACGTGAAGCTGATCATCTGGCGGTCTCTCTGGAACTTGGTATCGTTGAATATCTCGCCTTCCCTGGTCTGCTCGAACTGCGACTCGAGCACCTTGCTCTCGACGATCTGGTTGCCCGCGATGGTATAGCGGTTGAAATAGTAGCGCTCACCCTCGGCCAGCTTGATTGTGATGAATATCACCCTCTTTTCCTTTTTCCGGGGGTCCTTCCATTCATACTCGACCCTGTCCTCCAGGATCTGCGCGTCGAGGTAACCCTCCTCCCTGTAGAGGGCCAGGATCTTCGTCTTGTCCTGCTCGTATATGTCCTTCTTGAAATCGCCGTCTTTAAAGAGGCCGTCCTCCTCGCTTTCCATCACCTTTTTCAGCGTCTTCGCGGGGATCTTCCTGGCCCCGAGGATTGCGATTTTTTCTATCTTGATTTCCTCGCCCTCGTCGATGATGAACAGAACCTCGACGGAATTGGGGTCGTCCTTGTACTGGCGTGTGCGGTATTCAATCACCGCGTTGAACAGCCCCTCACCATCGTATTTTTTCCGCAGTGACTTGACGGCTTTTTCGAGTCTGTCTATCCGAAGCGGCTCGCCTTCCTTTATTCCCACGACCTCCGACAGTTCCGTGTCATAAAGCTTCTCCACGCCGCGGAAGGTGATCTGCCTCACCATGGGGCGCTCCTTGCAGACGAAGCGCAGTCGCACGCCGTCATCGAACTCCTGTATCTCCACCTGAACGTTCTCGAACTGGCCGGCCTTGAACACCGCCCTGATGTCCTCACGGACCTCCGCCCCTTTGAGCGGAAAGCCGACGTCGCTGACAAGCACCTCGTAGAGGTCCTCATTGTCCACATTCTTGAGTCCGACAAACTCAATCTTGCGAATTATCTTCCCCTCGTATTTGGAAGGCTGTGAAAATACGCTATGGAGC
Organism: Spirochaetota bacterium; assembly: GCA_035477215.1. Classification (NCBI taxonomy): domain Bacteria; kingdom Pseudomonadati; phylum Spirochaetota; species Spirochaetota bacterium. Next base: position 36,520 of record DATIKU010000003.1, read on the forward strand.
ATTAATACGGAAGCGCAGACGACCCCCGCCGCCGCTAAAACAATCAGTGCTTTTCTCATCTGCTGACGCTTACCGTTCCCACCATTATATGCAATAATTCCCGCTTCCGGAAAAAAAGATTCCGGATTTCAGGTCTCTTTATCTTTCATAATCCGTAATGTCAACAAAATAGAGTCGTTTTACGCTTTGAATAAATCGACGCCCATACGGGCCGGTGGGGCCTTCAATCGGCCGACCGCGTCGTCGCCAGCGTAAACTTCGGGATGCCGGCACGGTTGAGGCGGTCCATCACCCTGACAATCGTCTCATAATTGGTCATCTTGTCGCCTCGAATCACCACCGCCCCGTCCTTTACGCTCTCCTTCCTTTTTTTCAGCTCGTCGAGAAGTATATCCATCCGAACATTGACATCGTTCAGATAGACCTCGTTCTTTTCGCTGATGGTGATCACCAGGTCGCCCGAACGCTGGGCGCCGGCCTGTACCGCCCGCGGCAGATGCACGGTTATGGCCGAGACATTTCCGATACTGTATGACACCATAAAAAAAAGGATCAGATTGAAGGAAAGGTCAATCAGCGGGGTGATATCGATCGACGTCCTTCGCTGAAACCGCGATTTAAAATTCAAGCCCACGGCCTCACTGCTCCCCGTGGTCCGCAAGGGCGTTCGCGACATGTTCGAGGTCCTTTACGAAACCGTCGACCCGCGATACCATGTAATTATAGAATATCCAAGCGGGGATGGCGACGATCAGGCCAAGCGCCGTGGTGATAAGTGCCTCGGCTATGCCCCTGGCGAGCAGATCGTGGGCGAACTGCCCCTCCCTGGTAAGGCCGCTGAACGATTTCATCATGCCGGTGACCGTCCCCAGCAGGCCGAACATGGGAGTAATGGTCGCAATGGTCGACAGGGTGCCCAGATGACGCTCTATCTTGCGGATGGCCCCGGAAGAGAGATCCGCTATGATCCTGGGGCCGGCACCATTACCCGGAAGCGAGGAAAGGAAACCGTCTATGACCTCCGAGATCGGACCCGGGTAGCGCGCCACCAGGGCGCGGGCCTCCTGCGTTTTACCGGCACGGACGCCCTCGAGACAGCCGGCGACAACAAGCCGGTAGTCATGGCTTATCCTCCGGAAGAATACGACGCGTTCGATGATGATCGCCACCCCTACGATTGAGCATAAAAAGATCGGGGCGAGCATCACCCATGTCGGTACGGCATCGAATACGGAGAGGTAAATATTAGTGCTCATGATGTTTCCTCAAATAAGAATGCGGAGCCCTCCCAGGAACGTTATTCCCGGTTCCGGGTAGCCCTCGCGGAGGTTGTACCTGGCGTTGTACAGGTTCTCAACTCTGACGTAGGCATAGAAGCTCTCCAGCATCCGCCGCTGAAGGCCGAGCACACCGATAACCGCGCCCGAAATCTCCCCGTCGCCGTCGGGATCGGCGTACACCTTGCCCGCCAGCTTGTTGCTCCATTCAAAACGCCATATCTTTCCATTGTATTTTACCGCGCTGCCGAAGTTCTGGCGCGGGCGATAGGTGATATGTTCGGAAGCGATGAAGTAATTGTACTCATAGCGCAGCGATATCTCGAGCACCTCTTCGAAAAGGAGGAACCTGGAATCGACATGCGAGGCGCAGGTGGTCGCCTCGATGGTCTCGGCGCTCAGCACGTCCCCGGGGGTTACGGTATAATAATTATAGAAGTTGTTGTTGTTCTCAACGACGACCCCCGCCTTTATGCTGACGATGTCGTTGACGCGCACCTCCAGGCGCGCGTCACCATGATGCACACGCCCGGGAGGGAGATCGTAGGTCGGCATGATATATTTCTGCTCAAGATAAAACTCCTCGGGCCTGAAGGGGATAAGGTCGCACCGGTAGAGGAGCGAAAACGTAGTGTACTGAAAACCCTTCAGCGTTACGCCTACCACCGGAAACGCCAGCGGCTTTTCGTCCCGGTTGACATCGACGTTGACGCCGAAACTGAGGCCTATATTCGGAGTGATGTTGAAGTCGTCGATGAGCTCGCCGCTGAAGTAACGGTCGGAGGGAATGTCCCCCTGGTAGAAATAGTGCCCCCCCAGGACGTTGCCGCGGATCCTGTTCGACGCCGACCAGATGTATTCGCCGCCGATCTCCGTGGTGACGTGGTTGAGCCTGCTGCGCTCGGACCCATCCGCCGCTATGGCGTTAAGCCGGTGCCGGTATTCCGCGCCGCCGACCGTTATATATCCCTCGAACGAACTGGTCAGCTTGGCAATGTTCTTGATCGACATGCGCGCCTTGTCCTTTTCCTCGCGCGAGTACGTCGGGTTATCGAACATGCCGCGAGAATCATTGTTCACCTCGGCCTCGAGAATCGATTTCAACGAGTCCGTGGGGTTGAAATTACCGGTGTAGCCGATCCTGTTCTCGTTAAAGCTTGAATTCTCGAAAAGGCTGCCGTTGTAACCGAAATCGTTCGAGCGCTTGAAATAGGAGCTGAGGAGGTAGACCGAATTCTCCTGTTCGTGGGAGAGGTTGATCGTCGAGAGCATGTTGTTGTACTGGCCATAGACGACCTGCATATCGATATTGACATTGCGGGAGTGGTCGTTTTTCGGTTCAACGACCGGAGCTACCGCCGCTGGATCGTTTGCCGGGGTCTGGGAAAACCCGGCCGCGCACAGGAAGAAGAGAAAGATCGCTCCCGCCGTTGATTTCAGCCTCATGATCGAACCCGGTGGTGGAGGAATTATGGCGGCGGGGGTGCGTTAATCTACATCTGGTCGCGCCGTACCGCCCGCCTGCATTTCCGGCAGGCCACAGACTCCTGCGGCGTGCCGAAATCGACTAATACATTGATCACATAACCACAGCCGCATCTGTAGGTAAAGGATTTTATCGAGCCGCTCGTCATGGTCCACTCTCCTGTCTGGCACGGATCGCAGGTTATTGTTACACAACAGCCGTACCAGGAACTTAAAAAACCCGGTATTTCCGGTTTTCCTGTACCCCCGATAATTATCGGACCACGGAAAGATGAAGGCGAGGATTATATCCCCGCCCCCGATTTCGCGATACCCCGTCAGGGGCTATTTCAGCGCGGCGACCCTGTCGGTCTTTTCCCAGGTAAACTCGGGTTCCCGTCTTCCGAAATGGCCGTATGCCGCGGTAAGGCGGTAAATCGGCCGCAGGAGGTCGAGCGAATTGATGATGCTCGCTGGCTTGAGGTCGAAGGTTTTCCGGACGCGTTTGGTGATCTCCTCGTCCGAGATTTTCCCGGTGCCGAAAGTCTCCACCATTACCGAAACCGGTTCGGCCACGCCGATCGCGTAGGCGATCTGCACCTCGCATCGGTGCGCGAGGCCCGCGGCCACCACGTTTTTGGCGATATAACGTCCCATATAGGCCGCCGATCTGTCCACCTTCGAGGGATCTTTTCCGGAGAACGCGCCGCCACCATGGCGTCCCATACCGCCATAGGTGTCTACGATGATCTTGCGCCCTGTAAGCCCGGTGTCGCCGTGCGGACCGCCGACGACGAAGCGCCCGGTGGGATTGACGAATATCTTGGTGTCTTTGTCGATAAGGCTGTCGGGTATGACTTTTTTTATAACGGCCTCGATCATGGCCTGACGAATCGTTTCGTAATCGACTTCGGGTGAATGCTGGGTCGAGAGGACCACCGCGTCGATCATGGCGGGTTTTCCATCGACATAGCGCACCGTAACCTGGGACTTGGAATCCGGCCTCACAAATTTAAGCTCTCCGCTCTTGCGGCATTCGGCCAGCTTCTTCACCAGGCGGTTCGCGTACCATATCGGCATGGGCATGAGGTCCTCGGTCTCTGCGACGGCGTAGCCGAACATCATCCCCTGGTCGCCCGCGCCCTGTTCCTTGAACAGCCCCTGCCCCTCGGTGACGCCCTGCGAAATGTCGGGCGACTGTGAATGCACGTATACGTCGACCTGGCAGTTGCCGGTATCGAAGCCTATTTCCGGATCGGTGTACCCAATTTCCTCTATTACGTTAAGCGCGACCTTTTTATAATCGACCGTGGTCTTCGAGGTTATTTCGCCCGATACGACGATCCTGTTGGTGGTAACGAGGGTCTCGCAGGCGACCCGCGAAAACTTGTCACCCCCGAGGTGTGCGTCGAGCACCGCGTCCGATATCTGATCCGAACACTTGTCCGGGTGCCCCTCGGAAACGGACTCCGAAGTAAAAAGATAGCTCTTTCCCGCCATGGTAATCCCCTTTAATTGATAATCATAAAAGAACGGAACCCGCGACCCGCCGCAGGCTCCATCGTGCAAACTTGTATTTCAGCGCCCTGTTGGAGGGCCGTGCACCCTGCCCTTTATTTCTTCCAGTGAATGCATTCGGCGGGACAGCTGTCGATAACATCTTGAATCTTGTCCTCGGACGCGCCCGTCGGATTATGCACGATGCCGACGCCGTCGGACGTCATCTCGAAAACCTCGGGCAACGTATCAACACAAAGCTCACACCCGGTGCACTCACTTTCATCGACGTACACTTCTTTGGCCATACCGACCTCCTTAGACTGATATCGTTTTAACGCACTATAGCACTTTTGGCGCCCGGAGTGCCTTACTTATTTCTTTTCAGGCGTCTCGGCCGGGGCGGCCGGAGTCGAAGCTTTCATCTCTATAATGCCGGGGGTCTCGGCGCCTTCGTCGAGAAGGTCCTTTTCGATGGCCTTGTCGCGATACGACTCGAGGATCGCCAGTCCGAGCGACCCTGTCATGAAAATCGCGACCATAACGGCCGTAGCCTTGGTAATGACGTCGGCCGTCGACGAACCGAAAGCCGACTGGCTGGACCCGCCGAGGATCCCCATGCCGGCGCTTTTGTCCGACTGCAGGAGGATAATAATGACAAGAAGTACGCAGAGTACCGCGAACGATACCGTTCCTATGGTTATCAGTACGCCCATATAAATTCACCTCAGGTTTAATGCGGCCGTGTCTCCGGCGTTCACCCTTTACGACACGGCCCCACGGATGTAAAGGATTTTTCCACGCCTTCCGGGATTATTTAACACCCGATACATAAAGCGCTTTTGGGGGAAGGCGCTAACGAAAAGACGGCGCGGGGAGTCGAGAAAACCCGATAAGCCCCTTAAAGGACTCCCTTCGCACGGGCACCCGCCACCAAAGCGCCTACTTGACGCGCGCGATTTCGAGAAACGAAGCGGCCTTGAGCGAGGCCCCGCCTACCAGCGCGCCGTCGATGTCATCCATGGCGTAAAGCCCGGCTATGTTGTCGGGCTTTACCGAACCGCCGTACAGGATCGGCATGTCGGCGGCGACGGCCTCGCCGAACTTCCCGGCGACGACGCTTCGGATATACCGGTGCATGGACTGGGCGATATCGGGTGTGGCGACCTTCCCGGTGCCGATCGCCCATACCGGTTCGTAGGCGATGACGACCGAGGCGGCCTCGTCCTTCGAGAGGCCCTCGAAGGCCCTTTCGGTCTGTACGCGCACCACGTCTTCGGAGCGGCCCGACTCGCGCTCCTCCAGAAGCTCGCCGACGCACACCATGGGAAAAAGCCCTTCGGCGAGCGCGGCGCGCAGCTTCTTTCGCACGTCGTCGTCGGTCTCATGGAAAACCTGACGCCGCTCCGAGTGGCCGATGAGTATCCAGCTCGCTCCCGCGTTTTTCACCATGGCCGGCGAGATCTCCCCGGTGAAGGCCCCCTCCCTCTCGAAATACATGTTCTGCGCGCCCGCCATAACGGCGCTTCCCGCGCAGAGGGCCGCAACCTCCCGCAAATGCACCGCGGGCGCAAAGACGATCACCCCGCGCCCGGGCGACTCATTGAGTCCCTCGATTATTCCGCGCACGAGGGCGAGCGCCTCCCCGAGCATGGTGTACATCTTCCAGTTTCCGGCGAAAATCTTTTTTCGTGCCATGGGTGTACCGGGCCCCCGCTTCTATTTCATCACGTACTTCACGAGATCGACCACCCGCTTCGAATAGCCCCACTCGTTGTCGTACCACGAAAGCACCTTCACCAGGGTGCCGTCGACCGTGAAAATCGACTGACCGTCCACGATCGAGGAGTGCGGATTGCCCAGGAAATCAACCGACACCAGCGGCTCCATGCAGACATCGAGGTAACCCTTCAGCTTGCCGCCGGCCGCCGCTTTGAGCGCGGCGAGCACATCCTCTTTCGATGTCGACTTCCTGACCGTGCAGACAAAGTCCACCAGCGATACGTTGGGGGTTGGCACGCGGACGGCGAGGCCGTCGAGCTTGCCCTTGAGCTCGGGGATGACGAGCGTCACCGCCTTCGCCGCGCCCGTGGTGGTGGGAATCATCGACAGTGCGGCCGCGCGCGCCCTGCGCAGGTCATTGTGCGGAAAGTCGAGAATGCGCTGATCGTTGGTGTATGAGTGTATGGTGGTCATCAGGCCCTTCTCGATACCGAAGGAGTCATGAAGCACCTTGACCACGGGGGCGAGACAGTTGGTGGTGCAGGACGCATTGGATATGACGTGATGCTCCGCGGCCTTGTACTTGTCCTCGTTAACCCCGAGCACAATGGTGATGTCCTCACCCTTCGCCGGCGCGGTGATGATGACCTTTTTTGCCCCGGCCTCCATATGCGCCACGGCCTTCGCCTTCTCGGTAAACCTGCCGGTCGATTCTATCACCACCTCGACACCGTCCGCCTTCCATGGCAGAAGCCCTGGCTCCTTCTCGGAATGGATGCGTATCTTTTTCCCGTCAACTATGATCTCGTTTTCGGTATGCGAAACCCCTCCTTTAAAAATGCCGAAGACCGAATCATACTTGAAGAGGTGCGCGAGCGTGGCGGCGTCGGTCAGGTCGTTGATTCCCGCTACCTCGATGTCGCCGTAAAGCTCCTTCTCCTGCATGATGATGCGCAGGATATTTCTGCCGATTCTTCCAAAACCGTTTATGCCTATTTTTACGCTCATCACTTCACCCTCTGATTAGTTTATTATCGCCTCGGGACACGGGGCAAGCGCCTTCACAACGCCGTACCGACCATCCGATAACGCGGACACCGCGAAGCGAACTTCAAAACAGTATTATTGACGGGACGGCATGTCAAGCATTAAGGCTTTCGATAAATTCGGCAATCCTTTCGTTAACCTCCTCATGCCGTTCGAAATAGGACAGGTGGCCCTCTCCTTCACACACCTCCAGTCGCGCGCCGGGCATCCCCGCCGCGAGCGTCCTGGACACGTCGAGGGGCACCATTTTATCGCCGGTACAGGCGAGTACGATAGATGGGACGCCGACTTCCTTCAGCATACTCGTGTAATCGAAAGACGCACAGATGCGGAAATCATTCTTCACCCGGACGGGATCGAGCGACTGGGCCTCCTTAAGCACCATCTGGCGCACCTCCTCGGGAAGCGCCTTGCTGTATGATAGCTTAACGAGAAATTCGCAAAAGACCTTGAAATCCTTATCGAGAAAATCGAATACGAGATCCGACACGGGAAGCTTCGCCCCGGTGTTGAGAAAAACAAGGCCCGCTATTTTTTCAGGAAAAGATCGGTACGCCTCCAGGATGATACCGCCTCCCATTGAATGACCCGCGAGTACGCAGCGACCGACTTTTTCGGCCTCCACGACTGCCGCGACGGCGCCGACATAGTCCGCCATCGATGGAAGTGTCTCGATCGCCGACCTGCCGTGCCCGGGAAGGTCGACCGCGACAACCGTCCTCTTTCCCCTGAAATACTCGAGCTGGTAATGAAACTGGCGCGAATCTCCGGCCGCCCCATGGATGAAAATGATGGGAGGGGCGCTTCCTCCCTCCGCCATCCGGTATTTCAGTTCGCCGACTGGTGTCGCGCAACTCTTGATCCGTATAGCCATCACTCCTCCCTGCAGCCTGCCCATTGTTCAATCCACTTTTTCGCTTACCGCGCGGTCATTAACAAGCACTTTTTCAGCGGAAGAGCCGCCTTCCTTTTCCGTTTTCATGTTCCACCCTGATACGCCTGCGTCATACTGCACCCGGACATCCCATGAAGCGAACGGTCAACGTCCAAGGCCCGGACGTAAGAACGGGCGACGATCATGATCATCGCCCGTTCCCGGGAATCGCCGCCTGTCATTATCCTCTCCGACTCATTGACATTTTCAAGCAGCCGGGCATTATGATTCCGGGCGGCGTTCCACTTTTCCGGTGTGCGATTTCCATACCCGGCGAGATTGAAATCCCGGAGGGAGCTTCGCCTTCCCGCATGCCGGCCGGGTGCCTCGGGCTCGTCAACGCCTTCGGCTTCAGGGGCTACGGCGGACCGCAGCCGCCCGGGGGAAGCGGCATGCATCGCTACGAACTGGCCGCCTAAGCACTCTCCGAGGCGCTGAAAATCGGGGAGAGGGAGGTCTTCGAGGCTAACTTTCTCGAGCCTGTCAGGAATAAAGTTCTTGCAAAATCGACAATTACGGGCGGTTTTAAGAACAGGTGGCGGGCTGAACCATGACGTCTTTGCACTCGTTCGTCCCGGTAAAGACTGTCATCACTCACGCCGCGCCTGTCCGGCGGTTGTAAAATATTACGGCGAGTTAACGCGACGTCCGCGTCGGGGCTTTCATCAATGAACAAGAAAGAGCGCGGCGAACTGATCGTCGAATGCGCAAAGCGGCTCTTCGTGCGCAAGGGCTTTCATGGCGTGACGGCGAGCGACATCATCGAAGAGGCGCGCATCGCCCGCAGCACCTTTTACGCGCACTTTCCCGGCAGGATGGAGATATTCCAGATCCTTGTCGACCGCTACTCCGCGATCCTCCTTGACTCCATTATGGGCATAAACATCTCCCGCGCCGGGGACAACGCGCCGCTCTCCGCGCAGATCCGCGAAATGAGCGCAGGCCTCGTCGACGCCATCGACCGGAACCGCGACCTCACGCTCCTGCTCATCACCGCTCCGCTGGGCCACGACGACCAGTTCGACCGGAGCGTTTCCGATTTCTTTTCGAAGATACTGTCGGCCATACGACAGCTTTTGGCGGAGGGAATGGAGGGCCGCACCATACGGAAGCTCGATCCCGACACCATATCGTACGTCATCCTCGGCAGTATAAAGCAGATACTGCTGCAATGGCTTGTTTACCGGGAGATTGACGACATACACGCAGCGCTCGACGACATCACCGAATACACGCTCTTCGGCATTGCCGCCCTGTCGCCGGCGAAAACGCTTTGACACTGCGCGGCTTGCCGCGCAATCGGAGGACGGTATGAACGCACTCGATCGCTTCTTTAAAATCGGCGAGCGCGGCTCGAGCATCCGCACCGAGGTCCTGGCCGGACTCACCACCTTCGTAACCATGGCGTACATCATATTCGTCCAACCGGCAATCCTCTCGGCCGGAGGCATGGACTTCGGCGCGGTGCTGGTCGCCACCTGCCTCTCGTCCGCTATCGCGAGCGTCGCGATGGGCCTGTACGCCAATTACCCGATCGCGCTCGCCCCGGCCATGGGCGAGAACTTCTTCTTCTCGTTCGTGGTGATCGTCGCAATGGGCGTCCCCTGGGACGTGGCGCTGGGCATCATCTTCCACTCGGCGGTGCTCTTTCTCATCCTCTCGCTCTTCAAGGTGCGCGAACAGATCATCAACGCCATCCCGCCGTCGTTCAAAGCCGGAATCGCCGTTGGAATCGGCGTTTTCATCGCCTTCATCGGCCTGGTGTACGGCGGTATCGTCGAGAAATCGCCGGGCGGAGTTCTTCAGCTTGGCAAAGTGCAGTCCGTCCATGTGCTGCTTCCCTTCGCGGGGCTGCTTGTAATGGCCGCGCTCTCGCGCCTGCGCGTGAGGGGGGCCATGCTTATCGGCATGCTCGTCACCACACTCGCGGCGCTGCCATTGGGCATCGTCCAGTTCCACGGCTTCGTGAGCATGCCCCCATCGATTGAGCCGACCTTTCTGAAGATGGACCTGTTGACGGCGCTACGGCCCGAGTACTGGCCGCTCATACTGGTCTTCCTCTTTATGGACCTCTTCGACACGGTGGGCACCGTGGTGGGCGTCACCCAGCAGGCCGGACTCATGAGGGAGGACGGTACGGTTCCGAAACTGCGCGAGATCCTCATCACCGATTCGGCCGCATCGGTGCTGGGCGCGGCTCTGGGGACCTCCACGGTGGTCACCTACATCGAGAGCTCTGCCGGCGTGCAGGAGGGCGGGCGCACGGGCCTTACCGCGGTGGTGGCGGGACTTCTGTTCCTCGCGGCGCTCTTCTTCGAGCCGCTTGCGAAAATGCTCGGCGGCGGGTTTTCGCCGGGCGAGGGAGCCATGACGCTCTACCCGGTCATCGCGCCGGCGCTCATCTTTGTTGGTTCCATGCTCCTGCGAAACGCCGCGCGTATCGACTTCTCCGACATCACCGAGTCGCTGCCGGCGTTTCTGGTGGTGATCGGGATGCCGCTCACCTACTCGATCGCCGACGGACTTGCGTTCGGGTTCATTTCTTACCCGATTATCAAGATACTCACCGGCAGGCTCAGGGACGTGCATCCCATCATGTTTGCGCTCGGCGTGGTATTTATTCTGAGGTACGCGTTTTTATAGGATGATCAGGTTTCAGGCCCCGCTCACGATCGTCGCCTGAATGCGCAATCTCTCAATCCCCCTCAAACTCACAGAGGGCGAACATCCTGTGGCCCGCCTCTTTTATCTTAGCGCGCCCGCCCACGTCGGGAAGGTCGACGATGAACGCCATTTCGACCACGGCGCCGCCCAGCTTCTCGATGAGCTTCGTCGCGGCCATGGCCGTGCCGCCGGTGGCGAGCAGGTCGTCGACGATCAGCACGCGGTCTCCGGGTTTGATCGCATCGACGTGCATCTCGATGATGTCGGTGCCGTACTCGAGTTCGTACTCGTGGCGCTCGGTCTTATATGGAAGCTTTCCTTTTTTCCGCACGGGGACGAAGCCTTTCCCCAGCCTGTACGCAACCGCTCCGCCCAGGATGAACCCGCGCGCCTCGAGCCCTACCACGACATCGATGGGCATTTCCCGGTATCGCTCGACGAAAGAGTCGATCACCTCGCGCAGGCCCTCGGCATCTTTAAGGAGCGTGGTGATGTCGCGGAACATGATCCCCTTTTTCGGAAAATCGGGGATGGTGCGGATTTTCGATTTGATGGACATGGGCGCATGCCCTCCATTTATAATGATTGCGGGCGCGCACATTGAAGACGCGGATCCGGATCCGCGTCTTCAATGTGCGCGTCTTCCATTACGCCATGCTCTCCCCGGATACGTCAATTCTCTTTCGACCGAATTCGTCCATATTAACCGGTTCCGGTTCGCGCTTTGCGTAATCATCATCCTTCGCCGCTATATTTTGCAGGTACACCCCCACCATGCGGTTGACGTCACTCTCGCCGTCATAAAAGAGGGTGAGGAGGCGGGGAAACGTTTCCGCGCGTTCATGCAGGCGCGGATATGCATCCGTACCATGGTGTTCCGCGACCCGGCCAACCCGCGCGGCATCGCCCTGAAACAGCGCGTTCGTGATGTTCCCCGGCATGCAGCCGAACGGCGCGCAGTTCACCACCAGCGCCGCACCGTCGTCCGCAAATGCCGCGGCGCGACCCAGCGTGAGGATGGCCTCGCCCTCGAATTCGACCGGTAGGAAGCGTTTCCCGTAATCAATCATCGCCTCGATGGTTGGTTCGCGCCTATGGGAGAGATGCGCGTCCATGGCGCGCTCGAATTTATGATAACGGTGAAAGAGATAGGCGGTCTTGAGCCCCACCACGGTCCGATTCCAGAAACCGGTCCGGTTTCGCCTGGCGGAATGACGCTCCATCCACGCTGTGTAGAGTATCCACTCGGAGATCGGCGTAAGCCAGGCCTCGCCGCCGAAGCTCTCGATGGCGCGTACAAGGTCGTTGTTGCAATAGGGATTGCAGCGTACGTAGATCTCGCCGACGACGCCAACCAGCGGTTTTTCAACGAGCGAAACGGGCACGCGTGAGATCGAGTCGAGCGCCGCGAGGGTTGCCGCAATGAGGTCGCTTTTCGAGCCGGCGGCCTCCTCCACTCGCCGGAGGGCCTCTTCGGCCGCGCGATCGACCGAGCCCGGTTCCCGCTCATACGGCCTTCTCGCGCAGATCTGCTTGAAGAGCATGTCGCCCGAGATGATGATGTTCCACAGGTACATGCGCAGGCCCTCGGGCATCCCCATGTACGAATTGACCGATGACGGTGAAAAGATCTCCGCCTGGCCGAAACCGTTCTCGGCCAGGATCCTGCGGTGGAGCAGCGTATACTGGCCGAAACGGCACGGCCCTTCCGCCGTCGGCATAAAGAGCGCATGTCTTCGCGGGTCGGCGCCGATCTCCCGCATTTTTCGTAAAAACACGCCGATGGTGGTGCTCGCCGGCAGACACTCGCTCCCGCGCACGCCGCGCCGCCCCACCTCGTGCGCCGCGCCGTCCTCCACCGGCAGCGCCTCGGCGTCAAAGCCCCAGGCGCGGAAACCCGCCGCCGAGATGCGCGCGGATATCTCGTGCATGGGCGGGATCCAGAGCTTGCGGTCGCTCTGTTTCCATGTCGGAAGGAACGCCCCGGCCTTCGGCTTCGACGCTTCCGCTCCGGTTCCGTGCGTGCGGACTACGTCCATGAAGGCCTCGATGCGCGTGAGGTATCCGGTGTCCGACCCGTGCTCGTCGAGCTCGACGATGAGGTACGGCTTTCCTTTCATGATCTCCTCGAAGCGGGTGAGCACGAATGAATCCGGACCGCAGCCGAAGTTGGTGAGGTAGACGGGATACAGGCCGTCCATATCGCGGATCTTTTGGGAGAAGGCGAGGATACGCTCGCCGTAGTGCCAGTACATATAGTGCACGTTCGAGCTCCAGTCGGAGGGATCCATCAGGCACTCGTAGGGCAGGATTTCGACGTCGCTCCCCGCGAAGCGCTCCGGCAGTCCCATGTTGATGACCGGATCATACAGGTTATAGGGCCTGCCGATGAAGACGATCCCCTTTTTCCCGTCCTCCCTCATCTTTGCGAGGAGCTTCAGTCCGTATTCATAACGTCGCAAAAGATGGGCGTGATGGGCCTCAAGCCCCGCACGGTACGCCTGGCGGACATCTTCCTCCCCGAACTCGAATCCGACGAGGGCCTGTTTGAGCGATTCGACGATGAGCCGCTCGTCGAGACGGAAATCGACCACGGGCGCGATGACCGGCACCGGAAGGCCGAGCGTACCGGCGGCAAGCGACGGGATGGAGATCTCGTAGGGACACGAGATGCGCGGAAGGCCGCTCTCCTGCCTGCGCTCGCTGATCACCGTCGGGAAGAACAGGGCGTCGACGCCGTCCCCGGCGGCGAGTTCACGCGCGTGCGCGAGCGCCATCTTGACGGGAAAGCAGAAGTCCGATTTGGCGATGCGGATGCCGGCCTCCTTATGGAGCGGCGTTGAGGCGCCGGAGAGCGCGACATCGAAGCCGAGGCGCCCGAGAAAGGTCCGCCACAGCGGCAGGTAACCGTGCATGGAGAGCGCCTGCGTTATGCCGATGCGCCTCCCATGGATGCGCCGATTCGAATCGGCGCATCCATGGGAGGCTTTCCGCGGGCGCGAATATGCATTCGCGCTTTCAGCCATAGACCGCACGCGGGAAAGGTGATTGACGGGCCGCGTGTTTTTCCGGTGGCGCACATCTTCATGCGGGCTCGAATTCCCGCGGGGGTGTGAATAGTAATCCGCGCATTCCCCCTCGTCCCGCCCGCACAGATATCCCCACGACTCCTCGACGCCGCCTTCCAGGCGCGCCACGGTGATGGTGCAGCGATTGGCGCAGTCGGTGCAGGCGCGGTACCCGATGTCGATCTGCCGCTCGAAGACGGAAAGCCCCCGGAAAGCACCCGCGCAAGCGTCGCTGTGCTCGAGCGAAATAATCGCGGCACCGAGCGCGCCCATAACATGGCAGTGCGGCGAAACCACGATCTCCTTGCCCGTAATGAGCTCGAAGGCCGCGACAAGGCCGTTATTCCGCGCCGTGGCCCCCTGGAAAAAGACGCGCTCACCGGTGACCGGGCGCGTGCCCACCACCCGGTACAGGTAGTTTTTCGCGATGGAATGGAGCACCCCGGCCAGGGTTTCCTCGTGCGAACGCCCCTCGCGGAGCAGGCGCTGGATATCCTGCTCCATGAAAACGGTGCAGCGGTCGGAGGTATGCGGTATGCGGCGGCCGAGCGTAAGCGCGCCGATATCGCGCACGTCGTAGCCGAGGCGCACGGCCTGCTCCTCGATGAATGATCCGGTTCCGGCGGCGCAGACGAAATTCATGTTGCAGTCGATCACGGCGCCGCCGGAACCGCGAATGTACTTGGCGTCCTGCCCGCCGATCTCGAATACCGTTTCTATGGAAGGATCGTGATGTGTCGCGCCGCGATAATGCGCGGTGATCTCGTTCACGATGGCCGAGGCGCCCATAACGCGGCCCACCAGCCGGCGTCCCGAACCGGTGGTTGCCACGCGTTCGATCCGGGCGCCATCCTCCAGCACGCCGACAAGCGCGCTGAAGAGCGCGCCCGACGCGCCGAGGGGATCGCCCCCGGTCTTCCGGTATATGTCGCAGACCACCTCGCGGCTCTCAGCGTCGATCACAACGCACTTGGTGGAGGTGGAGCCTATGTCCACGCCGAGCGCCAGGGGCTTCCCGGCCGGCGCCTTTCGGTGTACGCGCACCTCGTTTCCCTCCGCCTGGTATTCTTCTATCGGATTGATTGTGCTCCGCTTCGAGCGGCAAAGGGCAAGCACACGCGAATCGGCGTCGTTGAACAGGCCCTGGCCCTCGCGAGGTGAGCATCCGACGAAGCATCCGGAGGGCCCCCCCCCTTCCGAAACCGGTAATCCGCCGCGGGCACTCCACTCGCGGGCGGTCTCCCTCGCGGCCTCCCGCTCGCCTGCAAGCGCGGCCCCGATGGCGGCGAGAAAATGCCCGCGATCGTGAAACACGGGCCGGCCCACCTCGCACCGCACCCATTCGCGCGCCTGGGGATTGAGGAAGAGTCCGCCGCAGAAGAGCACGGGGCAGGCCGGAACATCCCCCCGAAAAGCCGTGGCCAGCATGGTGGTCACCACGCCCCGGCACAATCCAGACCACAGCTCATCGCGCGTGTGGCCCTCCTGCTGGCGATGGATGATGTCGGACTTGGCGAAAACGGCGCAGCGCGTGGCGATCGAGGGCGGCTCCGCATGGGAGGGCAGGGCCGCGACATCCTCGTAGCCAAAGCCCATTCGGCGCATCTGTTCGTCGAGGAAGGAACCGGTGCCCGCCGCACAGAGGCTGTTCTCGCGGTAGGCGCGGAAGCTCATGGCGTCATCGAGCTCGATACAGCGAATGGAGCCGGCGCCCACGATCACGATTTGCCGGCATTCTATACCGAGGTAGCGCACGGCCTCGATGGCCGCGGCAATCTCATCAATGATCTGCGTTTGAATGTGCGGATTCGAATCCGCGCCTTCAAACGCGCCCCTGTCGCAAATCTGCCCGGCGAAGGGACCGGTGGCGACGATACGCAGACCCGGCGCGCCGGAACCGGCCGCTTCCATCATACCCGCTATCATCGAATTGAGCGCTAAACGCGGATTGCCGTGATGTTCACCGTAGAGCATGCACTCAGCGGTTCCTGAAACGTTTCGGTCGGAGAAAGCCCCTGCCGGTACTATCTTTAAAAATTTGCTCCCCGCGTCGACGCCGATGACCATTTAAACCTCACAGAATATGGACCGATCGCGGCCCGATTTATATTCATACACAATTATGATAAGTGTATTTATTCGGACAATTTTGTCAATGGTATTTTATTTTTATTTGTTCACCAAATGTACGGGATGTGCCGTGAAGGGGTGAATATATATGCGCCCTTTCGGCATATGGATTTCGCTTGAGGGAGTATTCGGCGGTTGATACCTGCGAAGACCATATGAAAAGCGCTGGGTGGTTTCCGCGCCTTCGTTCTTTACTTTACTCCACGCAAACGACCGGAGCCGCTACCACAAAACCTGAAGGGGATTGATCAACCTTCCGTTATGCCAGAGCGTAAAGTGCAGGTGCGGCCCCGTGCTCCAGCCGGTGGACCCGACTCTGCCGATAATCCTTCCGGCAGCGACCCGTTGGCCCGGACGCACGTGAATGGCGCCGAGGTGGCCGTACAATGTGCGGTAGCCATTCGGATGATCGATGACCACGGCCTTGCCGTATCCGCCCATCCATCCGGTCGCAACTACCGTACCTTCACATGAGGCACCGACCGCCGTGCCATGGGCCGTGGCGATGTCTACGCCGTTGTGAAATCCGTATTGCCTGAATATGGGATGCACCCTCCCGCCGAAGTGGGAGCTGAAACGCCCCGCAAGCGGCGAGCGGAACATCTCCCTGAGCGCGTACCTTCGCGCCATGTTCGGCGTCATGGTATGGGTGATGGGGCGCGCCCCCTCCACGAACACCGCCGCCGGCTTCTTCTCGCTTCTGAACCGGGAGAAAGCCCAGTACAGCGGCGGCAGTTTCTGAACGCTGACGCTCGAGCGCTCGACGCCGTAGAGCTCGGCGATCTCTTCGACCTCCGAGGGATCGGTGATAAAGTTGAGCACTCCCACTTCCGAGGGCACAACAACGCGCTGATTTACCCGCGCCGTAAGCGTGTCCCAGTGGGGGTTCGCTCCTATGAGGGTATCGATGTTGATCCCGTTGTCGCGGGCTATTTTCCAGAAATTGTCCCCTTTCCTGATTTCGACCACGCGCAGATCGATGCGGTCGAAACGGACCTCGCCGCTTATAAAACTCAAATAGTCGTTTTCGGTGGAGAACAGGCTGTGGATGCTGACCGGGGCCGCCGGTTCGTCCGCGGGCAAGAGACCCGCGACCGAGAGTCCCGCGATGACGGCGATCGCGGCGAAAAGCCCGATGAGTGAATATACGTATCTCCTCGGCATTGAGCACCCCATATCGGTAATCTCGATCATCGACGAACTTCCCCACGCCGTGAGCGTGGCACTGCGCACATCCGGGGGAAGGATTGAAGCCTCCGTACAGAGATCATCGGTCGAACAGTCGGTCAAGAAAATTTTACCTGTGAGACGAAAAAAAGAGAGCGCCCGAAACACTCTCTTCAGTATGATTATTTAGATTGCCGTGTGAGTTATATGACTTTCACCGAAACGGCCCTGGGTCCCTTCTCCCCGTTTTCCACCTCGAATTCAACATTGTCCCCTTCGGCAAGCGTCTTGAATCCATCCCCGCCGATTCCGGTGTAATGGACGAACACGTCGTTACCGTTCTCCTGTTTGATGAACCCGAACCCTTTTTTGTCGTTGAACCATTTTACCACACCTTTAGGCATTGTGAAAACTCCTTACCATTAATTTGCGGCTTGGCGCCTGGGGCAGAGCTCTGCATCTGAATCCGCTTCTCTGATGCTTTTCCTCGGGGGAAAACCGGAGTGTGCCGATCCTAAGCCTCTCCACCCGCCGGTAACGGTATATACTGCATTAATTAAGATAATATGTCAAATATTATTCGTTTTTTTAATGATTATTTGACCTCGTAGTATCCGCAGATTCGCAATAAGTTTATTTATTTACCGGCGATAGGGAAACAGGATTTCCCCGGAGCTCTAAATACAATTGACAAATACACCGTCGAAAGTACCCTCTCCTGACGCGCAAACTTCCGTTTTCCAGGAATATCGATGAGACCGTACGAACTGTTTGTTGGACTCCGCTACCTCAAGGCCAAAAAGAGCCAGGGGTTTATCTCATTCAATACGCTGCTCTCCATCGTAATTGTATTCCTCGGTGTCTTCATCCTCATCGTAGTCATAAGCGTGATGACCGGCTTTCAGGGCCAGATAAAGGACAAGATACTCGACGTCGACTCGCATATAACCGTATCGGGCTATTCGGGCGACGGCGGCGAGGGAATATCCGATTACGCCGCAATCACCGGGAAAATCAGGGCGATAAAGGGCGTCCGTTCGGCAAGCCCCTACCTGCAGGGCCAGGGCCTCTTCCGCTTCCGCACGGCGATAACCCCTGTCCTGATTCGCGGTATCGGTTCGACGGCGGGCATTCCCGAGGACACGGTGAAATTCATTACCGAGGGGCCGAAGTCCTATCAGCGCGACAACGATATTTACATCGGATCGGAGATGGCGTTCAACCTCGGCATACGCCGGGGCGACACGGTGGAGCTCATCGTCCCCCGCGGCCGGCTGACGGCGACCACCGGGGTGACCCCGGGGATGGGCTCGTTCCGCGTGGCCGGCTTTTTCAAAACGGGCTATTACGATTTCGACACCCGGCTCATCATGATGTCGCTTCCGGCGTCACAACGCCTTTACAGCCTCGGCAACATCGTATGGGGCATCGGCGTGAAGATCGACGACATCTACCGCATGGATTACATGTCCTCGCGCATACAATCGACGATCGGCTTCAGCTACCAGACGCTCACCGCCGAGCAGCGCAACCAGAACCTCTTCTACGCGCTCAGGCTCGAGAAGCTCATCATGACCATCATCCTGTTCCTTGTCATCATCTCGGCGGGTTTCTCCATCATGGGGACGCTGGTGATGGTGGTGATGGAGAAGCGCCGCGATATCGGCATACTCAAGTCGATGGGCGCCACTCCCATCTCCATCATGGTGATTTTCGTGCTGGAGGGGTTCTTTATCGGGGTGATCGGAACCGTGGCCGGCGTCGTCGGTGGACTGTGGGCGGCGCTCAACCTGGAGGTCATCATCCGCGGGATCGAAACGGCGATAAACGGCGTGATGGGTTACATCTACACCGTCTTCGACCTGGGCTTCTACTTCAACATCACCCTGGTCCCTAAAAGCGTTTATTACATCGATACCATCCCGACCGAGATCAAGCCGGAATTCGTGGTGCTCATCGCGGCCTTCGCGGTGTTCCTCTCGACCGTGGCCGCCATTTTCCCATCGTGGCACGCCTCGCGCCTCCAGCCGGTCGAAACCATACGATACGAATAGGGCCTGCGCTATATGGAACCGGACAAAATAATTGATGCGAAATCCATAGAGAAAGTATACGGCTCGGGCCGCAACGCCCTGCGCGTGCTGCGGGGGGTGTCTCTCTCCATCGGCCGGGGCGATATCATTTCGATAGTGGGCCCCTCGGGCGCCGGCAAGTCGACGCTTCTCAATGTGATGGGCTGTCTTGACGGATTCCAGTCGGGGAGCCTTTCGATCCTCGGCCGCGAGCTCTCCGGTCTCTCGGTCGAGGACCTTTCCAATTTCCGAAACCGTCACATTGGCTTCGTTTTCCAGCTGCACAACCTGCTTCCCGACTTCACCGCGCTCGAAAACGTCATGATGCCGCTCTTCATACGCCGCGATGGACGCGCCCGGGCAAGGGAAACGGCGCTTTCGGTCATCGAGCGCTTCGGCATGCTTGACAGAATCGGCCACCGCCCGGGCGAGCTTTCGGGCGGCGAATGCCAGCGCATAGCGGTCGCCCGGGCTATCGTCTGCAGGCCCGATATCATCCTGGCCGACGAGCCGACCGGGAACCTGGACAGCAAAAACTCGCAGGTGCTGATGAGCACGCTCTTCGAACTGGGCAGGGAAAACGGCACCACGATCGTGGTGGTGACCCACGACGCCGGGATCGCGTCGATGACCGGCCGCACCATTACCATCGTGGACGGCGCCATCATCTCGGCGCAATAATACTTGCAATGACGGCATTTGAGTGGTACTCTGTAATATGAAACCCATATCGGCACCCATGCGGCGCCTTTCCCCATATTGATCGGGCGGAGCGAACGGAATGAAAATCGAATTCGTCGGCGGAGCGGGAACCGTGACCGGTTCCTCGTATATCGTGAGAAACGGTGATTTCTCCATCATGGTCGACTGCGGGATGTTCCAGGGCAGACGCGAACTAAAGGAACGCAACTTCCAGCACCTTATCCACGCCCCGTCCGAAATCGACGCCGTCCTTCTCACCCACGCGCACATCGACCACAGCGGCCTCATCCCGAAGATCGTGAAGGAAGGCTACACCAATTCAATCTATGCCACCGACGCGACGGCGGCCCTGTGCACCATCATGCTTCCCGACAGCGCCCACATCCAGGAGACGGACATCGAATGGATCAACCGCAGGCAGAAGAAACTGGGACGCGAGGCGATCCCCCCGCTCTACACATCGGAAGATGCGGAGAAAGCCCTCCGGTTTTTCGCGCCGCGGCGATACGGCGAAATTTTCGATGTCGTTAAAGGCGTAAAGGCGCGCTTTCGCGACGCGGGGCACATCCTCGGCTCGGCATTTATCGAGATGTGGATCGAGACGAATGGCCGCACCGTCAAGCTCGTATTTTCCGGCGACCTGGGAACAAAAGGCCAGGCGATCATCCGCGACCCCGAAACGACCGACGAGGCGGACATCCTCCTGATAGAATCCACCTACGGCAACCGCCTGCATAAAAGCCGCGAGGACACGTTTGCGGAATTTAAACAGATCATCCTCGATTCGTACAACCGCAAGGGAAATATCATCATACCCTCGTTCGCGATCGAGCGCACTCAGGAGATTATCTTCACGCTCGGAAGGCTTTTCAAGCAGGGAGAAGTGCCGCCGATACCGGTGTATATCGATTCGCCGCTTGCGATTTCGGCTACCGAGATATTCAAGAAAAACGCGCACCTCTTCGATGATGAAATGCGCGCGCTGCTTTCCTCGGGCGACAACCCGCTGGAATTTCCCTGCCTGCATTACACCCGCAGCGCGGAGGAATCGAAAAAACTAAACGACTCGCGCGGGGCGATTATCATTGCGGCTTCGGGGATGTGTACCGCCGGCCGCATCAAGTTCCACCTGGCGAACAACCTGCACCGCGCGGAATCGTGCGTGGTCTTCGTCGGATTCCAGGCCCAGGGCACGCTGGGGCGTCGGCTGGTGGACGGCGAGAAGCGCGTGAGCATCTACGGCGAGGACATCGCGGTGCGCGCGAAAATCCACACACTCGGCGGATTCTCGGCTCACGCCGACCGTGATCACCTCCTCGAATGGATGGGCTCCATCAGGAACGACCGGCTGAATGTCTTTGTCGTACACGGCGAGGAGGCCGCCTCGCTCGCGTTCGCCGAATCGGTCAGGGAGCGCTTCGGATACGATACGCGGGTCCCCCGCTGGGGAGAGGTCGTGGACCTCGACACGATGGCAAGCACATCGGCGCACTACGGGACCGCGCCGACCTCGTCGGTCGAACGGGAGATGGAGTCGCTGAAAGATACGATGGCGGCCCTTTTTAAAAAGTACGAGCAGGCCAGAAGCGAAAAGCGGATATTCCAGGCCGCCCGCCTCGAGCAGGACCTGAATGATCTCGCCGAGAAAGCCCGCTCCCTGCACGACGCCCTTTAAGAAACGCGGTTTCGGGATGAAGTCAAATGGCCGAACTGATTAAAACCATCACCGATAAAAGTCTCTTCGAGGAGATATTCTACAAGTTCTTCCTCAAGAACAACGTTTTCCTGAAAACAAGGAGCGGCGATCTGAAGATCAAATTCTTCGGCTATACCGACGGCATGGCGGCGCTCAAAATTCCCTACCTCAAGAACATGTACGAGAGCTGCCTCATCTTCACCCGGAACGAATCGTACACTATCTACGCCAACCTCAAGCTCGTCGAGAAACAGGAAGACGACTCGTACATCTTCATCCCCGTCAAGTTTCAGATCATCTCCGCCATGCGCAGGGAGGACCGTAAGATCGTCGGTATCGGCGGGCAGGGAAAGAGCATCATTTACGTTACGAACATAATCTCGGATTTTATCATCCAGAATTCCCTTGCCATGGAAAGCAAAAAGGTCGACCATGTGAAGGAGATCGTCCGTTTCGACCTGGAGAAACAGTTTAAACAGGTAAGGATTTTTTTCTGCAACGAGGGAATGACCGACATCCGCATGAAATACTTTTACGAAAACAAGACGCCCTATCTGATAAACGACATCAGCAAAAAGGAAACCGTAAAGGACGGAGCGTTTTTCAACTACTATTTAAACAACATCTACGGCAGGGATTATCAGCTCGTCAACAGGAAGAATCTCATCTCGGAGGTATCGGTCCCGGTTTTATACAAGGCACGGATCCCATACGGCTACATCCAGTGCAACGGGGCCACGCCGCTTTCCGAGTCGGCGCTCCTCATCGTCAAGCGCATGGCGATCGTCGCCGAGGAGCTTTTCAACAAATACAAGGTGTTTCCCGTCCCCGACGAACGGCTGCTGGTCTCGGACATTTCTAAAAATGGCGTGGGAATCGTCTTCAAGGAGCGCCGCTTCATCCGCTATTTCAAGGAAAACAGCTACGTCTGTTTCGACCTCAACCTTCCCGAAAACAAACGGTCTTCGTGCCTTGCCGTCATCCGGAACATCGTCATCATGGAAAACAAGATCATCAAGGTGGGCTGCGAGATCAGGGAGCTCGACGCCCTCAGCGAGGTGAATTACGAGGAGTACCTGGAGTCACAGAGGACGTTGTAGGCCCCCCGCAAAGCCATCTGTCGGATTAATCCAATCCCGCATCAGGGTAATCCCGCGTATCGCAGTAATTCCCCGCAACGAACGGGCCCGATAAGGACAAGGCCGGCACCCGGGCTGCCGAGCGCGACGCCCAGCACGTGACGCCCCAGGACGGCGCTTTCGAACCGGAGCGATAATGCGGCGCCCCCTCCCTCCTTCATGCAGGATACGGCTTCGCCGTCGATCACGAACTCATATCGTCGCAGCGACCCGGGTACGCCCGAGCCTTCAAGCTTCGCCAGTGACTCCTTGAGCGTCCACAGGCGGAAAAAAGCGGCGGCGCCCATCACGCGGCATTCCTCCCCGGAAAAATATTTCCGTGCGACGGCGAGCGGGGGTTTTCGGAGCCTTTCGATGTCTATGCCGACGGCGGCGGACGCGGAAAGGACAAGCGCCGCCGCACCCGCGGTGTGGGAGATGCCCGCATGGTATCGAACGCGCGTTCCGCGGACGGCAAAGCTTCCATCGGGGGCATGCGCCGTCTCAATCGACGTCGCGGGCAGAGCGTCCAGCGCGCCGCATATCGTTTTGGCAAGCAGGCGCGAGGCGAGGTACCGAATGCGCGCTTCCGGGTTTTTAAGCGATTCGAAGCGGGCGCGTTCGCCGCCGGCGAGCATCGGAACCACCGATTCTTCCAGAAGCCCCGGGTCGCGCGAACCGAAGCGGCACACCGCCGCGAGAGCGAACTGTCCGTCCGCCATCGACGCGCGGATGCCGGATATTTCGTGAAGATGTATCGTTCGAAGCGCGGCCACGGCATCATGTTTGTCCCGCCGGGCGGACAAGTCAAGACCGTAATAACCGGGAAGCCCCCACGCGGAGGAAACACCAGCCACATAAATCCCTTGACATTCCGGGGACGAATCCGATAGCGTATCGCCGACGGCTGAAAACGCCGTCTGGAGGAAGCGGGTGAGATTCCCGCGCTGTCCCGCAACTGTAATTCCGCCCCGTGCGGATGAGCCAGGAACTCCGATTTACTGGATATCCTCGAGGAACGGGAACCGGTGAGCTGTTCGGCCGCAAGGGCCGTCCGCCCCCGATCAAACCGGCGCGCCCCGAGCGCGCCTTTTTATTTGTCCGGGAAGAAGGCCCCCACGCTTCACTCACACGACCCCTCCGTAGATTATCCATGTTCTTCGCACGGACGGCGGACGGGGCGCCGAATGGAAAGCCCCCTCGCCTCCGGAGAATACCATCTACACGGAGGAGTACATGTACTTACGAAGAAGCTTTCACTGCATTATCGCTCTCGCCCTGCTCTGCGCGTCGACGGCGTGGGCGCAGGAATCGCCCGCCGGCGAGACGACGCCGGAGGAAAGGGCCGTCATCGGCGAGGTGGTGGTCACCGCCACGAAGTCGAACATCAACAAACGCGAGACGGGCGCCTCGGTGACGATCATCACCGAAAAGGAGATCGAAGAGCGCGGCAAGGCGAACGTCATCGACCTCTTGAAAGACGTTCCGGGACTCACGATCGTCCGCGATACCGACTTCGGCGGGAAGGCGAACGTCTTCATCCGCGGGGCGAAGTCCGGAAACACGCTCATCCTGATTGACGGCGTGGAGTCGAACGATCCCTCGGCCAGCGACCGGTCGTTCGATTTCGCGAACCTGACCGCGGACAACGTGGAGCGCATCGAGGTGCTGCGCGGACCGCAGAGTTTATTGTACGGCTCGGACGCGACGGGCGGGGTGATCAACATCATCACCAAACGCGGAAAGGGGAAACCGACCTTCACCGTCAAGGCCGAGGCCGGATCCTACTCCACCTTCCGCGAATCGGTTTCGGTGAACGGCGGCAGCTCCGACGCGTATTATTCATTCGCCGCGGCGCGCACCGATTCGAAGGGCTTCTCGCAGTCCGACAGGGCCCCCGGCGCGGCAACCGACCCGGAGCGCGATGCATACTACAACACCACGCTCTCGAGCCGCCTGGGGATGCGCGTGCTGAACGACGCCTGGCTGGACTTCGCGCTCCGCTACACCGACGCGAAGGCCGACCTGGACGACGGCGGCTACATCGACGACCCGAACTCCCGCGCGTACACCAAGAACCTGGCGGCAGGGGCGTCGTTCGATCAGCCGCTCACGGAATGGTGGAGCCACAACCTGAGCGTCATGTACCTCGACACCTTGCGGCGTTACAAGGACCGCGCCAGCGGCGGCGTGGCCGAGGACATTAACAGCTGGTACCAGGGAAACCAGAAAAAAGCGGAGTGGCGAAACACCTTCGCCATGGGATCGCTGAACAAGATCATCGCCGGGGCGGAATACCGGATCGACGAGGTGTCGCTGTATAGTTATTCCGACGATGGATTAGGTTGGGTGTCCGAAGGCGAGATGAACGCCAAACGCCTCGAAAGCCGCGGCGCCTATGTGGTGGACCACCTGCGCCTCTTCGAGCGCTGGTTCACCACCGCCGGCGTGCGCGTGGACGACCACCAGGAATTCGGCACGCATCTGAGCTGGCAGGCCAATACCTCGCTCAGTATGCCCCTCACCGGTACGCGGCTCAAGGCGCTCTGGGGCACCGGCTTCAAGGCGCCGTCCATCTTTCAGGTTTACGATCCCACCTATGGGAACGAGGAGCTCGACCCGGAACTCAGTAAAAGCTGGGAGGCTGGGATTGAGCAACCCGTGGCGGGCGACATGCTGGTGCTCGAGGTCACCTATTTCGATTCGAAGTATAAGGACATGTTCGGAATGGATGGCATGGGGAAAACCATCAATGTCGGCCGCGTAACGGTGAAGGGGGTCGAGTCGGCCCTTACGGTGAAGCCGCTGAAAACCCTCTCGCTCCTCGCGAGCTTCACTTACCTTGACACGGAGAACAAGGAGACCGGCAAGGAGCTTTTGCGGCGGCCAAAGTACCAGACCGGTGCCAATCTGAACTGGGCTTTCCTGCCCGGCGGCAACCTGAACCTGTCGTACACCTACGGCGGCAAGCGCGACGATGTATGGTTTGAGGGATGGACAACGCATAATGTAACGCTCGACGACTACCACCGACTGGACCTGTACGCCTCGTACTGGAT